>QKDF01000181.1 GCA_003245395.1 Clostridia bacterium | reverse complement strand
GCGCGCGGGACGGGAAAACTTTTGTATTGTAACCACGGCGGCAAACCCGTCCATGGGCGAAATCCATGACCGGATGCCTTTGATCCTCTCTCGGGGGAACGCGGAACGCTGGCTTTTGGACAAAAACGCTGCTCTCAGACTACTGTGGGCCGTTCCTCCCCAGTTGGATGGTCAGGCGATGGACGGACAACTGAAATTGTGGTAGTCATCAGGTAAAACAATCCGGGAGGCCACAAGCACAGCCGTTATTTTTTTCTTAGCACAGCAATGGAAAAGTTGGAAAATCATTCGCAATAAAATTAAATCATAGAGGAGATGGCAGGCATGGCAAAAATTAATTCTGTAAAAGCCAGAGAAATCCTGGACTCTCGCGGAAATCCCACAGTGGAGGTAGAGGTTCAGCTTGATAATCAGGTAATCGGCCGGGCGGCGGTTCCGTCCGGAGCCTCCACAGGCACCCGTGAAGCCATTGAGCTGCGGGATGGAGACCCGGCCCGCTTCCACGGGAAGGGCGTTCAGACGGTGGTGGAAAATGTGCGGACCATCATCGCCCCAGAAATTATCGGTCTGGACCCTCTGGAACAGCGGAAAATTGATCATCTGCTGCTGGCGCTGGACGGCACAAAAAACAAATCCCGGCTGGGCGCCAATGCCCTTCTGGGCGTGTCTCTCGCTGCGGCGAAAGCGGCGGCACAGAGCGTGAACCTTCCCCTGTTTCGGTATCTGGGCGGCGTCAATGCGTACGAGCTGCCTGTGCCTATGATGAACATCCTCAACGGCGGCAAACATGCCGACAATACCGTGGATGTTCAGGAATTCATGATCATGCCCGTGGGCGCGGACAGCTTTTCCGCCGCCCTGCGGATGTGTGCCGAGGTCTACCAGACGCTCAAGTCCGTCCTCAAGGGCCGGGGCATGAGCACAGCCGTAGGCGACGAGGGCGGCTTTGCTCCGGATCTGGCCACCAACGAGGATGCATTGCGGCTGATCGTGGAGTCCATTGAAAAGGCGGGTTATCGTCCCGGCGAAGATGTGTCCATTGCTTTGGACCCCGCCTCCTCCGAGTTTTACGAGGACGGCAAATATGTATTCAAAGGCGAAAAGATCAGCCGTACCAGCGAGGAAATGATCGCACTCTATGCCGACTGGGTCAGCCGCTACCCCATCGTGTCCCTGGAGGACGGCTTGGCGGAAAATGACTGGGACGGCTGGGCGGCCCTGACGGAGAAGCTGGGCGGCCGTATCCAGCTGGTGGGCGACGATATTTTCGTGACCAATCCCGAAATCCTGAAAGAAGGCATACGCCGGCACATCGGCAATTCCATTCTGATCAAGCTCAACCAGATCGGCACGCTTTCCGAGACGCTGGACACCGTACAGATGGCCCACAAGGCAGGCTACACCGCTGTAGTCTCCCATCGCTCCGGGGAAACGGAAGACACCACCATCGCGGATATCGCGGTAGCGGTCAATGCCGGTCAGATCAAGAGCGGAGCCCCCTGCCGGAGTGAGCGGATCGTAAAGTACAACCAGCTTCTGCGGATTGAGGAGCAGCTGGGTTCCACCGCCCTCTACCGGGGCCGCGACACTTTTTACAATGTGAAGCCGTAACAGACTCCGCCATACGTGGCCAGTCCCTTTCAGGAGGTATCATTTTGATCGACGAGCAGCTCATTTCAACGGTCGGAGCGCTTCGGCAGATGCTGCACAGCCTTGCCGAGCCATCCGGGCAGGAAAAACAAACGAAATCTTTTTTGATGGAATTTCTCTGCCATAATACCACTTTGCATCTGGAGGACAACGGGCAGTGGTTTTGCGCCATCCACGAAGAACCGGGTGCAGACGAAACCATTGCTTTCCGTGCGGATATGGACGCACTGCCCTTTGGCGACGGCGCCGCCCACCTGTGCGGTCACGACGGCCACAGCGCCGTGTTGGCCGGCTTGGGACTGTGGTTGGAGGGGCGGACTCTTGGCCGGAACATCGTGTTGATCTTTCAGCATGCCGAGGAAACCGGTGCGGGCGGAGAAATCTGTGCTCAAGCGCTGAAAGCTCACACCGTGGACCGGGTCTACGCTTTCCACAACATCCCCGGCTGGGAGACAGGAGCCATTCTGCTGCGCCGTGGCACCTTTGCCTGCGCCTCCCGCGGCATGACCCTGAATTTCCATGGAACACCTTCCCACGCGGCTTATCCCGAATCCGGAAAAAATCCCGGTTTTGCCGCCGCCCATGTGATCTCCGCTTTGCCGGAGCTGGTGAACTCCGGTCGATGGCAGGGGCTGACCATGGCGACGCTGATCGGTGCCCAGATCGGGGAAAAGGCCTTCGGTAGTGCCGCCGGGAGCGCGGAGCTGTGGCTGACGCTGCGCGCTTGGAACGATACGGATCTGCATACGCTTGCGGGCGCCATTGAAGACACCGCCGAAACGGCGGCATTCAGCGATGGAGTCCGGGTATCGCATACTTTTTGCGACATTTTCCCCGCAGCAACCAATGATACCGAAACTCTGGATCGGGTGGAACAGATCTGCCGGGAAGCCGGTCTTACCTGCATCGAGATGCCTGAACCCATGCGCTGGTCGGAGGACTTTGGATACTACGGCGCTTTTGCCAAAGCCGTGATGGTGGGAGTGGGCGCAGGACTTTCATGGCCGCAGCTGCATACGGAAAACTATTTCTTCCCGGACGATATCCTGCCCCAGACGCTGACTCTGTTTTCCGCATTGGCGGAACACGGCTGAGACTTTTTCAAACAGAAAAGCGGGAGACTCTGCGCCGCAGCGCAGAGTCTCCCGCTTTTGTCTGATTTTCAGAAATTCTCCTGCAAAATATAGACCGCAATGGTCTTTTCACTGTCGGCGGCCGCGATGTCCCGAACGACAGAAAGATACACACCGTCATACTTAAAATGGGCGTCGCCGTTGCTGTCGCTGATGGGCTCGCCAAATACCTTTTTGAAATCACTGAAACTGTCGCCCACCTTGACGCCGCCCAAGTCAAATGCATCGCTCCTGATTAGAACCTGTGTCACCTTGGTATACGTCGCCTCGTCAAACCAGACGCGGATTCCGGTCTTATCGTAGGCCATGCCGCCCTCATCCACGCCGACGGGCGTCTCACCTATGGTTGCAGTCACTTCCTCCTTCGTCTTTCCCAACAGGCCGATCAGATCAGAGAAGTTGAGTGTGCCCGCCTGGGCAGAGCCGCTGGACTGGGCGTCCACTTTCACGGGATTGGAAATGCTGCTGATCTTCAAAACGCCATCCTGCTCCTGAAATGTCAGATCCTGATGATAGCTGCCCGCGGGTCCGGTAGAGGTGGCATAGTCAAAAACGACCTCGGCCCCTGTGTCGGTCTTCTGTACGGTATAGCTCTCCACCCAGGGGCTGGAAGTACCGGTGGACCAATTCAGGCCCGAGAATTCGTCATAGACGGATTTCTGGAGTTCCGGCGTCATTAAGGCATACTGCGTCCTGCCGTCCCGCCCTTTTACCGCTTTGGCCCAATCCTCGGTTACCTGCATGACCGTATCCTGCGCCGCAGAGCCCATGGCCGAAGTCTGTTCGGAAGAAGTGCTTTCTGCGCCCGACGCGTCACTTTGCGCAGGCTGCGAGCCGCAGCCGCTCAAAGTACCGGAAAACGCCAAAATCAGGACCGCCAACAGTGCGCTGCCGTACCGTTTTATTGCGTTGCCCGAAGTGAAGTGTTGAAATTGCTCTTTCATAGAACTTCCTCCTTTTCCCATATCGGCAGCCCTGTGCTGCTTGTATCATTAGACGGAAGCCGCTTGTGCAAAGTTCCAGCTTTTCGTATTTTAAAAGAGTACACTTCCGTAAACGGAGTACCGGGAGCATCCGTGTAACTCGTATTTATTTTGCCCGCCGTTCCCCGTGCGAATCATTGACAGATCTCTTTCAACAGAGTAAAATCTGCCTGTCTGGCATACGGCATTTGTATGTGCTTCGAATTTCAAGCGGTTGCGTGCTCCGCCGCCAAAAGAGGATGATTCCATTTTGCCAAAATAACGATACGATTCCATCAGGGCCTGGTTTTTGCGGCGGCCCGCTCTGCTTTCTCTAATGCGGGCGCTGAATCTTTGGCTGCCCCGGGTCGTCTACTGCGCATACCCTCTGCTGGTAGTGGTGCTGGCTTTTCAACGCGACCCCCGCCTGTTCCGGGTCTTGCTGGTTCCCGCCGCAGTATTCGGCGGGGTAACTGTGATGCGCAGGATTTGGGATCTGCCCCGCCCCTATGAAGCGCTGGAGATTGAGCCTCTGATCCCGCGAGAAAAGCAAGGCCGCTCCTTCCCCAGCCGCCATACCGCCTCTGCGGCGGTGATCGCTCTGGCGTTTTGGTATGTTCAGCCGGCGCTGGGCGCGGTCATAGCGGTCATTGCCGCGCTGATCGCCGTAATTCGTCCGCTTGCTGGCATTCACTTTCCCCGGGACGTACTCGCCGGCGCAGGTCTGGCCTTGGCCGTGGGAGCGGTCGGTTTTTGGATTCTATGACAGTTATGCAGGAAAGGCCCGCTCTGCCAATGGCAGAGCGGGCCTTTCTATTGCTGCAGTCCGGTTTAAGGAATCAGGGCGATCTTCCACTTTTTCATCCAGTAATTCACCTGAATGATATACGCCAGCATCTGCGGGCCAGCCATCAGCTGTCCATACCAAGGCTTGCCGTAGTCCGAGGGACTGGAGAGAAATTTCTCCACTTTTTGGGGATCGAGGAACTGCCGTACAGGCGAACCCGAGTCGGCCATGATCTCCCGTACCCGCGCCGCCAGCAGCGCCTCATAGTGCTTGTCGTAGGTTTTGGGATAGGGAGACTTGCGCCGCCAGAGCACCTCATCCGGCAGATGCCCCACGCCGCACGAACGCAGCAGCGCTTTCACCACGCCGTCCTTTGTCTTCATCTCCCATGGTACGTTCCAGACGTACTCCACAATCCGGTGATCGGCAAAGGGCACCCGTGCCTCCAGGCCGGAGAACATGCTGGTGCGATCCATACGATCCAGCAGCGTCTGCATGAACCACCGCAGATTCAGATAGGCAATCTCCCTGCGGCGGGCTTCCTCCGGCGTATCCTCCGCCAGCCGCGGCGTTTCGGCCACCGACCGCTGATACGTCTCGGCCACATAGTCGTCCATCCCAAGGTACTCCAGAAAATCGTCCCCCAGCAGTACCTTCCGGGCCTCCAGATCCATCGTCCATGGGAAGGTGTCGGCTTCGAAACATTCTTTTTTGTGAAACCAGGGATAGCCACCGAAAATTTCGTCGGCACACTCCCCGGTGAGCACCACTTTATTGTACCGGCTGACCTCTTTGCAGAAATAGATCAGTGAGGAATCCACATCCGCCATGCAGGGCAGATCATGGGCATCCACCGAGGCCTCCAAGCAGTTGAACTGGTCTTCCGTGCTGCATTCCAGATACCGATGCCGGGTATGTAGATACTCCGCCACCAAATCCACATACGGGCGGTCCTGAGACGGCTGGAAGGCCGATGGCTGAAAATTGTGGTCGTTCCCCGTGAAATCAAAGGAGAACGAGTGCATCGGCTCTCCCCGCTTCTTCAGTTCTTCGGCGCATACAGCCGTGACCAGGCTGCTGTCCACTCCGCCGGAGAGGAAAGTGCAGATGGGCACATCGGAGACCATCTGCCGCCGAATGGAGTCCAGCACCAACATCCGGGTCTTCTCCACGGTCGTCTCAAAGTCGTCTTCATGAACCCGACTGACCAGCTTCCAGTAGCACTCTACAGAAATTCCGTCCGGTGACGCGGTAAGCAGGTGTCCGGGGAGTAATTCTTCGACACCCTTGAATACACCCACACCATAAGTCTTTGCCGGGCCGATGCTGAAAATCTCATTGAGTCCCCGCCGATCTAATCGGGGTACCATACCGGGGAATACAAACAATCCCTTGATCTCTGAGGAAAAAATAAGCTCCCCGTCCTGCACCGCATAAAACAGAGGTTTTACACCGCAGCGATCCCGGAACAGCGTCACCCGATCCCGCACGGGGTCGTAGACGGCAAAAGCAAAAATGCCGTTAAGACGCTTGACGAATTCGGCTCCGTATTCCATTACACCCACCAGAATCACTTCCGTGTCGCAGGTTGTCTCAAAGCTCCAGCCCTGGGCCATCAGATCGGCACGCAGTTCGGCAGTATTGTAAAGCTCTCCGTTGTAAACAATCGTCCACGTCAGTCCGTCCATGGTTCTGGACATAGGCTGCCGCCCCTTATCCGGGTCGATGATCGCCAGTCGTGCATGGGCCAGGCCCACATGGTTACCCAACAGCACGCCGCTGTCATCCGGGCCCCGGTGGTGCTGCGCGGCGTTCATCCGCTCCAAAATTCCGGTGTACCGCTCCCGCTCGGTCAGGTACTCTTTTTCCGGATCATAAAATCCCGCAATTCCGCACATATCATTTTACCCCCTTATGAAAGCAGCCGGCACGCGGTCAGGAACATGCAGGAAAAGCCGATCATGGCCGGAACAAAGTGCTTGCGTGCCTGTTCCAGCGGATTCACGCCGCTGCTCGCGGCCACCGGCATCAGGCTCCAGAGAATAATGGTTCCACCGCCGATAAAGATTATCATGATCCGGCCCAGCGTCCCCAGCAGAGGCACCGGCAACCAGAACCGCCGTCCCGGGCACCGGCATCGTAATACCTAAGCCCCACCAGGATATGTAAGAATTCTTCATCACTGTGGACATTGACCGCATCATGATGCGATCACTGCCCAACTTAGACAGGCATTTGGGCAGCGCCGTAATCAGTGCAATGGCCGCGATGATTTCCATAAATTCTTTGACCGCGCACAGGAAGTGGAGCGATGTCAATGTCGCTGTGAAATCCGCCATGATCAGTTCCTCCTCAAATTGCTAACAACCCATTCTATTCTCCCCGTTTCGGAGTGTGATTTTTGAAGATTCCACCTTCCCGATCCAGAACTCTACGCAGCGTCGGTTGATCTTCCCCGTCCGACCGGATATACTCAAAGACAATGAGAAAACTTTTGAGAAGGGGTACACGGAATGGATCGGCGCAGGGAACTCAAACAACTGTATAAAAACAGGGAAATCGTCGGGGGTGTCTACCGCATCTCATGCAGCGGGAATCACCGAACCTGGCTCAAGTCCACCAAAAATCTGCAGGAGCAGCAAAACAGATTTCGCTTTTTCGTCTCCGGCAACTCCTGTCCGGAACCCGGAATGCACGCCGAATGGAAACAGTTCGGCCCCGACGCCTTCTCTTTCACGGTTCTGGAGGAGCTGAAGAAGGGAGAATTGCAGACGGACGCCGAGTTTGCCCAGGATATCAAAACGCTTTATGAGCTGTGGCTGAATCGGCAGTCGGGCGGGCAGGAGGAAGAACCGATATGAAAAAGAGCAGCATTCTGCCCTTTCTGGACGAGAGCGGAAAAATCACACAGCTGCCTCAGCGCTTGCAGCGGCGGGTGGCGGTACTGGCTTATCTGGCGGATCGATTTCCGAGTGGCCGTGATTTCACGGAGCGGGAGGTCAACGAGATCTGTGATCGCTGGCACACCTTCGGAGATTATTTTCTGCTGCGCAGAGAATTGGTGGACAACGGCTTTTTATGTCGGGAACAGGACGGTTCCCGCTATTGGAAAGCGCCAAAAGCGCCAGCAGAACAAGCAGCACAGCCGCCCGTTTGAGCGGCTGTGCTATTTATTTTGTGATCAGATCTGCCGCATCTGCCTCTGGAGACGCCGTCGGATGATCATGCCCAGACAACCGGTATCTCAGCACAGCACGACACCCTGCATCGGTGCCATCTGCAGGGTCATACCCAAAATTTTTCTGGGAATATTCGGCTGTGGAGTCCTATAAACCACCACCAGATTCCGGTTTGCCAAATTTCCCCGGAATGGCTGCCCGTTTACCAGGGAAACGCGGGTGGAGCGTGTGATATTCAAGCGCAGTTCCCCGTCACTGCTGACTAGACGGGAGTCAAAATTGTCCACTGTAACCGTCTGCCCTCGGGTCTCTTTGGCGACCACCAAAGCCTGATACTGCGGCGGATAAATCATGGGTACCGGGACATTGGGATCATAGAATCCCGTGATATTATCCCGCACTCTTACCACAGCGCTATCAACAAAATACGTACTTGGGCTGATGACGAAATTGACCGGGCTTCCGCTGCGGTCTCTCACAGACATCAGCTGATAACAGCCGGAAGGTCTCTGGGAATTCTCCCAGAAATCATCAATCGCGGTGACCGTCCCACGAAAGGATAAAAAAGCTGCCATAAAAAGGCTCCCCCTCTGATTGAAATTG
>QKDF01000120.1 GCA_003245395.1 Clostridia bacterium | reverse complement strand
TGATCCCCTGCTCAGCCCACAGCAGAATGCGGCGAAGTATTATAAGCGATATACCAAGGCCAAAACCGCTGAAAAATATCTCCGGGAGCAGATGGACATCGCCAGGCAAGACCTAAGCTATCTGGAGAGTGTGCTGGAAGAGATTGCCGAGGCCGAGACGGAACAAGATTTTCTGGAAATTCGGAGCGAACTCAAGGACGGAGGGTTTCTCCGCCGCCAAGGTAAAGAAAAGAAGGGAATGAAACGGACGGTCAAGCCCAGAGAATTCCGTACCTCGTCAGGGCTGCGGGTTCTGGTAGGCCGGAATAACCAACAGAATGACAAGCTTTCCCGGGAAGCTGATCGCCGCGATCTGTGGCTGCACACCCAAAAAATCCACGGCTCCCATGCCATTTTGTGTACGGGAGGAGCGGAACCGGATATAGACAGCGTCATTGAGGCGGCCAAAATTGCGGCCTACTATTCTCAGGCTCGCTCCAGTGGCAATGTGCCGGTAGATTATACTCTGGTGAAAAACGTAAAAAAGCCTGCAGGAGCTCGACCCGGCATGGTCATCTATAGCACGTACCAGACAGTAAATGTAACCCCGGACGAGACGCTGGTTAAGCAATTGTCTGTAAAGCAATAAAACATAACAGGATTCCGGCGGCAATAGAATGCCACTGGAATCCTGTTATGAATGTCAGATAGATTTCCAAAGCAGACGGCTGTTTTCGAAAACTGCCTCCAGCGCACCTTTGTCATGAAGGTACGCCAGATAAGACCGTACGGTGCTGCCCACCAGCACGTATTGGTTGAAATCCATGACCAGCTGATAGTGGGTGAAGAGCTGCTGCAGAACATCCTCAAAGCTCTTGGGGTCCCGGCAGAAAGACAGAATTACGTCAATAATCTCCAGAACTTTTTTTCGGTTCAGTTCCGCCAGAGGACGAATGTCCTCCGCTGGTTCCGCGTGGGCGGGAATGAACAGCCGACCTTCCAGTGCGGAAACCTTGTCCAACGTATCCAGATACCCTGCCACGTCGTAAATGAAATTCACATGGTATTTCTCTACGATATTGGCGCCGGACAGGCAGTCCGCCAGGAACCAGATCCCATCGTCGGTTTTAAAACCCACCATGTCAAAAAAGTGACCGGGGAGAGGAAGCATGGTGAGACCTTTCGGCAGGACTTCTTCCGTAAGTGTCTCGCAGCGGCTGGGCTGGGCCAAGAGGAATTTGTTGCGAAGCTCCTTGCAGGGGTAGCCGCCGTACAGAAGAGCCGGCTCCAAAATGGGATAGGTAGTGATGGCGGCATCAATCCCTGGAGCATAGGCAGGGGCACCGAGTCGCTGCTGAAGCAGGGCGTTGCCACCGTTATGGTCGGCATTTGCGTGGGTATTGAGAATGCATTGCAGATGCCACCCCTGGGCTTCAAAAATCTTCTGGATCTTCCGGCCGGCGTCCTTGTCGTTGCCGGAATCGATCAGGACTGCCTCCTGTGCTCCGGTAAGGAAAACACCCATCTTCGCGGGACATTGAATATAATATGTCCGTTCTGCGGACTGAACCAGCTCGTACACGGGGATCACGCTCCTTTCATCTTGCCGTGCAGTATAGCATGTTCTGGTAAAAAATACAAGATGTTGTGCTTGCCCATTGACCGGGCCGATCGGATTGCGTACAATAGAATTTGAGACTGTCAGAAAACTGGTGAACATATGAATGATTTTAAACAGCGATATATTGCCGCGCGCGGGCCGGTCATAGCCCGAGATTTCCAGCGGCTCAACCCCATGCAGCGGCAGGCTGCGATGACGACGGAAGGGCCGCTGCTGTTGCTGGCCGGAGCCGGCTCGGGGAAGACTACGGTTTTGATTCAGCGGGTGTACAATTTGCTGACTTATGGCCGGGGCAGCGACTGCCAGGAAATTCCCGCCGGCGCCACAGAGGAAGACCTCGTCTTTCTGGAGAACTTCCCGGAGCATCCAAATGAAGCAGAGAAGGCCCGGGCGGTGCGGCTGTGTGCCGTGGATGTGCCCCGCCCATGGGAGATCATCGCCATCACTTTTACCAACAAAGCGGCAGGAGAGCTGAAAGACCGCTTGGCAGCCCGTCTTGGCGCCGGAGCAGAGGATATCTGGGCGTCCACCTTCCATTCCGCCTGCGTGCGGATTCTGCGCCGGGATATTGAGCATCTGGGCTTTCAGAAAGACTTTACGATTTATGACACCGATGACTCCAAGCGCGTCATCAAGGATATCCTCAAGGAACTGAACTACGATGAAAAGACGTTTCCGCCGCGGGAGATCCTCTCAATCATCAGCAGCTCCAAGGATCGTTATGAGACACCGGAGGAGTTTGCAGCGCGGAGTGCGGCAGCAAACGATTGGCGGATGACCCGGATTGCCAAAATTTACGAGCGGTATGCGCAAAAGCTGTCTGCGGCCAGTGCGCTGGATTTTGACGATATTATTTTCCACACTGTCCGGCTGCTTCGGCAGGAGCCGGAGGTACTGCGGCACTATCAGGAGAAGTTTCGGTATGTGATGGTGGACGAATATCAGGACACGAATCACCTGCAGTATTTGTTAACCTCACTGCTGGCCGGAGGGAGGAAAAACCTCTGCGTGGTGGGCGATGATGACCAGAGTATTTACCGATTCCGGGGCGCCAACATCGAGAATATCCTGAACTTTGAAAAGCAGTATAAGGATGCCCGTACCATTCGTCTGGAGCAGAATTATCGCTCTACGCAAAATATTCTGGATGCAGCCAACGCTGTGATCAAAAATAATACCGGGCGCAAAGGCAAGACGCTTTGGACATCCAACGGTGCGGGCGATAAAGTCATCATCCGCACGAACTACAGTGAATCGGACGAAGCAAATTTTGTTGTCAGCGACATTCTCTCAAGCGTAAAGCGGGGATGGCATTTCCGGGACAGCGCGATTCTCTACCGTATGAATGCCCAGTCCAACGCACTGGAGTATGCGCTTAAGCGCAACGGCGTGCCCTATAAGGTTGTGGGCGGTACGAAGTTCTTTGACCGGGCTGAGGTCAAAGATATGCTGGCCTATCTGTGCGTCATCAATAACCCACTGGATGATCTGCGGTTGCGTCGGATTGTCAACGCACCCATTCGGGGCATCGGCAATACTACCATGGATAAGGTGCAGACCATTGCAGCGGGGCAGGGAGCTTCTCTCTATGAGATCATGCGCAACGCAGATCTCTTTCCGGAGTTGAAAACGCCGGCCGCGAAGCTGTTGAATTTTGCGGATCTGATCGATTCATTGCGTCAGGCAGGGACTACGCTGGAGCTTCCGGAATTCTACGATGCCGTCTGTGAGCGTACGGGCTATGTCCGTGCTCTGGAAGAGAAGGGCGACATGGAGAGTCGGGGAAGACTGGAAAATGTGCAGGAACTCAAGTCCAATATCCTGGGCTTTCTGGAACAGGACCCGGAGGATCGGACTCTGGCCGGTTTTTTGAATGAAATTGCGCTTTATACCGATCTGGATTCCATGGACGGCAGCGATGACTGCGTAACTTTGATGACCATTCACTCTGCTAAGGGCCTGGAATTTCCCAATGTATATGTGGTGGGTATGGAAAACGGCGTGTTTCCGGGAACCAATGCTCTGTTTGATCAGGATGAACTGGAAGAGGAGCGCCGACTTTGCTACGTGGCTATGACCCGGGCCAAGGAGCGGCTGACGCTGACCAACTGCCGCCAGCGGATGCTTTATGGCCGCACCTCAGCCAATCTGCCGTCAAAGTTTTTAAATGAACTTCCTGAGGAGAACCACGAGTGGTTTGGCAAACCAGAACCCCGCCGACAGGACGGTATGGAGAGCACGAGCGGTTTCGGGGACTCTGGATATCCCGACTCCGGATTTGGAGGCGCCGGCAGCCGCTTTGGAGAAGACAATTTTTCACAACTCCGTTTCGCGGCTCGGCCCGCATCCGATACTGTGCGCAGCGGCGGGACCTATCGCAGTGCCCCAGCGGCAAAGCCCGTGGCATCGGGAAGGCCGTCTCCGGCGAAATCCACTACTGCGCCTATGCTGGATTTGCGGCAGGGCGAGATGGTGCAGCACTCCGCGTTCGGAAAAGGTATGGTGATGTCTGTCCGACCCATGGGCGGAGATGCGCTGGTTGAAGTTGCATTTGACGGCGTGGGAACCAAGAAGCTGATGCTGAAAACGGCCGGAGCTCACATGCAGAAGCTGTAATTGCGTCATTACAGGAAAGCTATCGGACGAGAAAAGGCAGACAGCTGTGCAGCTGTCTGCCTTTTAAAAAGTTTCCGGTTTATCTATGGAGGATTCCACAGTCCACCGGCAATTATTTGGCGCTTTTCTTGCTGCGCCGCCACTCGGCGAGCAGGAACACCATAAAACAGGCCACAAATATAGGGATGAAGGTGACCGCCAGCTGTGTCAGAATCCCGGATACGGTGCCAAATGGGACTTCGGAAAAGACGCGGGGAAGAAGCACCACCCCAGCGGTGATTCCCGCGCTTAGGAGCAGGGCGGATTTTAATGCGGACTTAATCATTTAAAAACTCCTTTGTCTTTGTGTTAAAATAGGCGACAGGGTGTTTGCTTTAGAACCGTTCATTTTACAATATTGAATAACTGCTTTAGTTCTTTTGCCCTCCGATTTTTGACCGTTCCGGCAGCAGCAATTCTTCAAAACTGCTGATGTATACATCACAAAAGCCGCGCATTTCCTTTTCGTCTGCGGCGAAGAAATTGTCATAGACGCCCACAACCCGCATTCTTGCGGATCGAGCGCCCCGGCAGGAAGCGATGCTGTCGTCGAATATCGTGCAGTCCTCCGGTCGTACGCCGCACTCTTTCGCGGCATGCAGCCATAGTGCGGCGTCTCGCTTTTCAATCCCTAGCGTCTGGGCAAATACGATGCGTTCAAAATATCTTTCCAGATCCAGATGCCGCAGGGCAGTGTGGCAGTGCTGCGGTATGCTGGAGGTTACCACCGCCATCTGACGGCCCTCTGCCTTGCATTGACGCAGATATGCCCGGACACCCGGCTTGATGGAGACATGGGAGTACAGATCTCCGGCCAGCTCCATCCACTCGGCCATGATGGCATCCTCTGATTCCTCCAAGTGGCAGAACTCCTTGGTGAATTTTGCCGCCAGCGGAAAGATGGTGTGAGCCACACCCTGATAATAAGCCCGGGTATAGGGCAGACCCCGCCGCTCCAGAAACTCTCGATCCACATTCTTCCATACCCGGTTGGAATCGATCAGTGTTCCGTCCATATCAAACAGCAGCATCGTTTAGTCCTCCTTTTCCAGTCGGAAGCGCCAGGGAAAGTCCCGGGCCTCCTCGGCGTAGTCGACCCCGATCCGTGGACCGGTCAGAATCTGTTCTCGTGTGATTTCAGGGCAGGAGAGCCTCAGATCTGCCGGACTGTCGCACACAAACAGGGTATCTCCTGTTAAATCCACTCCGTCCTCGGCTTTGGATAGGGAAAAACCTTTACAGACCTTTCCCGGCCCGTTCAGAAAGTTTTTCCGCTGATAGGCTGTCATAGCACCGCTGGAAGGACCAAAGCGGAGACGGCGGATCAGCTCCGTATCCCAGACCGGCTCAACGGCCCGGATCAGTACCGCCGCAGGTTCCCCCTCCGGCTCCGTGACGAAATTCAGGCAGTGGTACATCCCATAGATAAAATAGATGTAGGCATGGCCGGGAGGCCCGAACAGCGTTTCCGTTCTGGCGGTGCGGCGATAGTTGTAGGCGTGGCACGCCTTGTCGCAGCGGCCTACATAAGCCTCCGTCTCAGTGATGCGGCCGATCAGAGGCACGCCGTCATATCTGTGCACCAAAAATTTGCCCAGCAATGCCCGTGCGATTTCCACGGTATCGCCCTCATAAAATCCACGGGAAAGTCTTGCCATTTCGTCACCTCGGTGTTAACATACATACCGTTGCGGTCAAATTTGCGACATTTTAAGCTATTCTATCATTTTTTAGATACAGGAGCAAGAGCCATGGAGAAAACCAGTATTATTAGACAGAATGTGTTTCCAATCCTGGCAGCATTTATCTGGGGAACCTCTTTTGTAGCCCAGAGCATGGGGGCGGATTATGTACCGGCGTTTACCTTTAATGCCTCGCGTGCAGCAGTTGCAGCCCTGGCCCTGCTTGGAGTGTGTTTCCTTTTTCGTCGCCTGCCCCGCAGAGATACGGAAGACTGTGCGGCGAAAAAAGAACCGGCCGTGTCACATTCCCGCCGGGATCTGTTGGTGGGAGGAATCAGCTGCGGAACGGTTCTGACGGTGGCAACCAATCTTCAGCAGCTGGGGATTGAGACAACTACCGCTGGGAAAGCAGGGTTTATCACTGCTTTATATATTGTAATTGTACCGCTGATGGGGCTTTTCCTGCACAAAAAGGCGCCGCTCACTGTTTGGGCAGGCGTGGCGGCGGCGGTGGCAGGACTGTATTTTCTGTGCATTCAGGATGGCTTTTCCATCTCCAAGGGTGATTTCTATATACTGCTATGCTCCTTTGGATTTTCCGCGCATATTCTGCTAATTGACCATTTTACGCAAAAGGTGGACGGAATCGCGCTCTCTTGTGTTCAGTTTCTGGTGGTGGCAGTTCTGTCGGCAATTGGAATGCTGTTATTTGAAACCCCCACGCTGGAGGGCCTGCACATGGGCTTGTGGGCTATTTTATATGTGGGTATTTTCTCCAGCGGAGTGGCATATACGCTGCAGATTCTTGCCCAGAAGGACTCCAATCCCACGGTGGTCTCACTTCTGCTGAGCTTAGAGTCCCTGTTTGCCACGGTGTCCGGCGCGCTGATTCTCCACGACCGTATGAGCGGGCGGGAATATCTGGGCTGCGGGCTGATGCTGGCTGCGGTTGTTCTGGCGCAGCTGCCGGAGAAAAAGGCGCGTCCCGCAGTTCGCACCGTGGACGAGTAACCGTCGGGGGTAAAGGTTAGCCTATACCGATTTAACGTTGGACAAAGAGATACAGCTATGCTATAATAGCAGACTGTATGAGTATGCAAAAGGATTTGAGGTGTTTCCGTGCGCATCGATGTGCTGGGGATTGGATTTGACAATTTGACGATGGACGAGGCGGTGGCAGAGGGCCTGCGCCTGATAAACGCGGAGGGGGCGCACTATGTTGTGACGCCCAATCCGGAGATTGTGGAAGTTTGCCGGGAAAATCCGGCGGCACGGGATGCCGTCAACGGGGCGGATCTGGTGCTGCCCGATGGGATTGGCGTAGTCAAGGGTGCAGCTATGCTGGGAACGCCTTTGAAAGAAAAAACGCCCGGGATTGAATTTGCCGGTTATCTGATGGAGAAAATGGCACGGCAGGGCAAGTCCATCTTTTTGCTGGGCGCCAAGCCCGGTGTGGCTGAGATGGCCGCCGTCCGGCTGGGTCAGCAGTATCCAGGATTGACTGTGGTCGGGACACATGACGGCTATTTCCGGGAGGACGGCCCCATTGTGGAGGAAATCCGCCAAAGCGGAGCAGACTGCGTATTTGTCTGTCTGGGTGCGCCGAAGCAGGAACTGTGGATGGCGAAAAACGGCCTCGCCACAGGCGCGCATCTTCTGTGCGGACTGGGCGGAAGTCTGGACGTTTTTGCGGGAACGGTGCAGCGGGCACCGGAATTCTGGTCCCGCCACGGGCTGGAGTGGTTTTATCGTCTGTGCAAGGAGCCTCGGCGGATCGGACGGATGATGAAACTGCCGCTGTTTCTCGTCCATGTCAAACAGGAGAAGCGAAGAAAATGAACGGAAAACTGATCGTGTTTGAAGGGACGGACGGTTCTGGAAAGGCCACGCAGGCAAGACTGCTGTGTGCACATCTGGATCGGGAGGGAATTGCCTATCGGGAGATCGATTATCCCAGATACGGAAACCCTTTCGCCGAACCGGCAAAGCTGTATCTGGAAGGTGAGCTGGGAAAAAAGCCCGGGGATGTGGATGCCTACGCCGCATCGGTCCTGTTTTCCGTGGATCGCTATGCGTCCTATAAGCAGGACTGGGGCAGTTTTTACGAGGCGGGCGGTTTGGTCATTGCCAATCGCTATACCACGTCCAACGCCGTGCATCAGGCGTCAAAGCTGCCCACACAGGAGCGGCAGGAATTCCTCAATTGGCTCTTTGATCTGGAATACAACCGTCTGGGATTGCCCCGGCCTGATCGAGTAGTATATCTGGACATGCCTACGGAGGTGTCAGAGCGGATGCTGCGCCGGAGAGAAACGGAAACGGGAACGATTGCGGACATCCATGAACAGGACGAGTTGTATTTAAAAAAATGCCGCATCTCCGCACGGGAAATTGCGGGGGAGTGCGGCTGGACGGTGATTGACTGTGCCGACGAGAGAGCGCCCCGGCCGGCGGAGGAAATCCATCGGGA
>QKDF01000294.1 GCA_003245395.1 Clostridia bacterium | reverse complement strand
ATTACTGCGCGTAGTATCCCATAGGATGATTCGATCTCGCGGCTATGATAGCATGAATTTTCCAAATTCATGCTATCTGTATCGTCGACACCGGCTGTCCCATAAGAGGTGCTGCGAATGCAGCAGCGATGGCAGCCGGGCTCCCACCTGCGGCGGAACCGTCCGGCATGCCCGGTATCATAACCGCTTTGCGGCTATGATACCACACCCATGCTGTCTTGACAACCGTCCGGCACATAAAAAGGCCCGCGCCCTTTTTGGGGGCGCGGGCAAGTGCAAGAGACGGAAAGGGGCATTTATCCCAACAAATACGTGTATTTGGTGAGAACGGTGAGGATAAAGTTCTCCACATCCGCGGGCAGGGGGTTTTCAGCGTCCAGATCGGCCTCGAATACCCGGCCCTCCAGACGGACAAGCACCTTCCGGCCGCCCAGCGGCAGGAAACCGGGGTTGCGGGTGCTCTCGTCAAAGCCCTCGCGGGTCATGAACAGGGTGAACTTGTCGCGGTAGGGTGCGGAATCGTAGGGGCAGAACACCGCGCAGTTGCCGCATTCGTTGCACATCCGGTCCACATGCAGGATCTGGGGCCGTCCGTCCGGCAGCTCAATGACCACGTTGGCCCGGTTGGGACACACGTCCGCGCACACCTGGCACACCACGTTGCAGGTCAGGCAGCGTCCGGATTCGCACTTGGCGGACTGGCAGAGCACGCCCTTCTTGTCCAGGGCCTCCTGCCGGGTGGAAACCGCCGCGGCGGGAATGCAGGCGGGGGTGGAGGAACCGATCACCGCGTCGGCAAAGGCACGGGCGTCGGCGATGCCCTCCACGATGGTGGCGGGGCCGCGCATGGCGTCGCCGCCGGCGTACACGCCCTCCAGATTCGTCTTGAGCTCCGGGGTTCCGGCGGCGTCCAGCTCGATGCCGTTGGCGGCAAAGATTGCGCTGTCCACCTTTTCGCCCACGGCGGAGACCACGGTGTCGCAGTCGATGGTAAAGGTCTCGTCCGTCGCCACGGGCTTGCGCCGTCCGGAGGCGTCGGGGTCGCCCAGCTTCATTTTGCGGCAGGTCAGCTTGCCGTCCTTCTGCTCCACGGGGGCGGTCAGTTCCAGCATTGTGACGCCGTCCTCCAGCGCCATGCGCAGTTCGTCCTCCTCGGCGGGCATCTGCTTTTTCGTCCGGCGATATACCAGCGCGGAGGATTTCGCGCCCGCGTGCAGCGCGGCTCGGGCGGCGTCCATGGCGGTGTTTCCGCCGCCGACGACCACCACATGGCCCAGAGACACTTCCTTCCCGGCCTTGATATCCCGCAGCCAGCCGATGACGGGCACCACGTTGCCGGAGATGTCCAGCCGTCCGGCCTTCCAGGCGCCCACGGCGAAGAAGATGTGGGTGTAGCCCAGGGCCATGAGCTCGCTGACGGAGGGGGCGGGGGTGTTCAGCTTGATTTCCGCGCCGTAGGCTTCCATCATGGCGATGTCGTGGTCGATGGCCTCGTCGCTGATGCGGAAGGCGGGGATGACCTGACGGACGATGCCGCCCAGGCAGTCGGACTGCTCAAAGATCGTGACGGGGATGCCCGCCCGACCCAGGAAGAAGGCCGCCGCAATGCCGGTGGGGCCGCCGCCCACGATGGCCACCCGCTTGCCGGAGGTGTCCGCCGCGGGAACCTTTAAGTCCTTCATGAAGGCGTCGTACCCGCGCTCCGCCGCCACCAGCTTGGTGTCGCGGATTTTCACGAAGTCCTCGTAGTTGTTGCGCATGCACTTGTCCGTGCAGTGGTGGGGGCACAGCGTGCCGGTGATGAAGGGCAGAGCGTTTTTCTCGGTGATGACGCCCAGCGCCTCTTCGTAAAGGCCCTTGCCCGTCAGCTCGATATACTCCGGAATGTCCTGCCCGATGGGGCAGCCGCCCTTGCAGGGCGCGGTGAAGCAGTCAATCAGAGGCACCTGCTCCCACAGCTTGCGCCGGGGCAGCGCCTTGATGGGCTTGACATGATAGCGGTCGGTGCGGGCAGCCAGAGACGCAGCCTCGATGTCCGCCGCATCCACGCGGGTGAAGGGGGCAAAGTCCATGCCGTCCAGCTTTTCCGCGATCTGGGAGAAGCGCTGATAGCCGCCGGGCTTCAATTCGGTGGTGGCCATGGTGATGGGCCAGATGCCGCAGGCGAACAGCCGATCTGCGTTGAAATAATCCGCGCCGCCGGCGTAGCTCAGGCGCAGCTTGCCGTCAAACTCCCGGGCGAAGCGGGCCGCCATGGTGGTGGTGAGGGGATAGAGGGCCTTGCCCGCCATATACATCTCCTCGCTGGGCAGCTCGTGCTGCTTCACGTCCACGGGGAAGGTGTTGGACAGTTTCAGGCCGAATTCCAGACCGTGCTGATCCGCCAGCGTTTGGAGCCGGTGGAACATGGGCACGGCGTCGGCGTACTGCAAATCCTCGTTGAAATGGTGCTCGTCAAAGGCGACGTAGTCATAGCCCATGCCGTCCAGAATGGAGCGGGCGGTCTCATAGCCCAGAATCGTGGGATTGCACTTGACAAAGGTGTGCAGGTGCTTTTCCGTGATGAGGTAAGACGCGATGCGCTCGATCTCGTCCGGGGGGCAGCCGTGGAGGGTAGACACCGTCACGGAGCCGGACACATGGGGCGTGATGGAGTCGATGAACTCGCTCTCCTGGGGGAACATCTGGTGCAGAACGGCGATGCACTCCTTGAAAATCGGGGTTTCGGAGGCGTCGATCATCCCATTTAAATAGGTATCGATTTTCTCGCCCTTGATGCCCGCCAGATCATAGCCCACGGACATGTTGAAAACGAACCCGTCCGGGTCGCCCAGGCCGTAGACCTTGGCGAGAATCTTGCAGGCGCACCAGCCCTTGACGTACTCCTCAAAGGCCTGCTGAACGTACAGCTCGGTGGACCACTCGCAGTTGTAGCACTCGTCCTCCGCCAGAATGCAGGGGCGGCTGATGCAGGCGGCCAGCTCCGCGCCGTCCATCTTCTGAACGGTTTTAAGCTCGAAGAACCGGGCGCCGCCCGCGTAGCCGGCCATGATGTTCTGCGCCAGCTGGGTGTTGGGGCCTGCGGCGGGGCCGATGGGGGTTTCAATGGTCTCGCCGAAGATGGGCAGCTTTTTCACGCCCGCGCGATAGGGGCGGTATACGCCGAAGATGGAGCCGTCCCGCTGGTATTCGGCGGTGACCCAGGTCATCAGTTCCCGGAATGGAATGGGGATCATCAGTTCGGACATTTTTCAAATCCTCCTTGCGTTTTGTATATGATTCGGTAGCGGGGGGCTTAGTATTCGCAGTGGTTCAAAGCACCCCACAGACGTTTCGAGCTCTCGAGGATGCGGGCGTTGGCCGACTCCTCGTCGATTTCGGTGAGCTGGCGGTCGCGCATCAGGATTTTGCCGTTGATCATGGTGGTCTGGCACTGGCGGCCCGTCATGCCGAAGAGCATGTGCCCGTCGATGTTGGCGTCGGAGAACGGGGTGTACGGCTTGTAGTCCATCACGATCACGTCTGCCGCCGCGCCGGGACGCAGGATGCCCAGCGGGGTCTCAAAGGCGCGGTTGGCGATCTTGGCGTTGTTGCGGAACAGCATATCCGTCACTTCACACCAGGCCACGTTGGGCATACAGGCGTTGTGCCGCTGGGAGGACAGGGCCACCTTGACGGACTCCAGCATGTCGTTGGTATAGGCGTCGGTGCCCATGCCAAGCAGGATGCCCTTTTTGTACATGGGCAGGATGGGGGAGATGCCCACGGCGTTGCCCATGTTGGACTCGGGATTGTTGACCACCATCGTGTCCGTCGCCTTGATGATGTCCATTTCGGCGGTGTTGACGTGGATGCAGTGGCCCAGAATGGTCTTGGGTCCGAGGATGTCGTGATCCTGCAGGCGCTGCACCGGGCGGCGGCCATAGTTCTGCAGGGAGTCGTACACGTCGTTCATGCCCTCGGAGACGTGGATGTGGAAGCCCACGCGGCCGTTGTTTGCCGACACCATCCGGTCAAAGGTCTTGTCGGAGATGGTGAACAGGGCGTGTCCGCCGAACATCGCCTTGAGCATGTCGCTGGGATGGCTTTCGCAGTAGTCGATGAAGTCCTTGTTCTCCTGCACGGACTGGAGGGATTTTTCCTCGCCGTCCCGGTCGGAGACCTCATAGCACAGCGACGCGCGCATGCCGTACTCCTGGGTGACGTCCGCAATTTTCATCAGGGAGCCGGGAATCTGACAGAAGGAGGCGTGGTGGTCGAAGATAGTGGTGACGCCCTGCTTGATGCAGTCGATCACCAGCGCGCGGGCCGAGGCCTCCGTGGCCTCCAGGTCCAGGTGGCGGTCGATGGCCCACCACGTTCCGTCCAGCACCTCATAGAAATTGGTGGGGTTGTTGCCGTTGATGGCCAGCCCCCGGGCCAGAGCGGAATAGATGTGGGTGTGGGCGTTGATCAGGCCGGGCATGATGACGCCGCCGTCGGCGTCCACAAACTCCGCCGCCGGATACTTCGCCTTCAGGTCGGCGGTGACGCCGACCTCCACAATTTTCCCGCCGTCGGTGACCACGCCGCCGTCGGGCAGGTAGCCCACACCCGCGGGATCACGGGTGATGACTTTTCCGTTTGCCAGCAAAATCATAAGAAAAGACCTCCTTTAAGTTCTGTGTAAAAAGAAAAAGGCGCTTCAAACCGGCTCCGGCTTGAAACACCCATCGGCGCATTGAAGCGATAGGTGTCAGCCCGTGCGCGCAGCACTTCGTTGCAGCTATCCTTCTTTGCTTGTATATTTATTGTATCCGAGGGTGCACAAAAAAGCAAGCAGGCAAAGCAGAAAAATTTTTAGTCGGACTTTGGAAAATTTGCCCGATTTTTTCCCGCCTGTGCGCCGGCGCGTTCAGAACCTGCCAGAAAATACCGGGTTGGCGGAAATTTTTTCTGCCAGCCTCTTGCTTTATTTTTGAAATCGTGTAATATAATAACGAAAACTACATTTCACAATTTTCACGGTATCTGCCGCGCAATTCAAAAAGGAGACCGATGACCATGGAGCATTTGTTCGCCCGGGCCCAGGACCCGGTCAGCTGCAAGACCCACGCCGCGGGAGCGGTAGCTGCGTTTGCCGGCGGCGCGCTGTTTTTGATCCGAGGCGTGGCGGCGGGAGCGACCACGGGAGCACTGGCGGCGGCCATGTGCTTTGCCATGTCCATGCTGGCGCTGTATACCGCCAGCGCCACATATCACTATTATCCCGGTACGGCCCAGACCGGCGGGATCAAGCGCGTGCTGCGCAAGCTGGATCACAGCATGATCTATGTGCTCATCGCCGGCAGTTATACGCCCTTCTGCGTGGTGCTGCTGCCCCAGCCGAAGGGAACCCGGTTCGCCCTGATTTTGTGGGCGGTGGCCGCCGCGGGCGTCATCGTGAAGCTGGCTTGGATGAACGCGCCCCGGGTGGTGTCCACCGTCATCTACCTGGTGATGGGCTGGGCCATTGTGTTCGTGCTGCCGGATTTCGCGGCGGTGGGTCCGCTGTGCATGACGCTGGTGGCCATCGGCGGCGGGTGCTACTCTGTGGGCGCGGTGTTCTACGCCCTGCAAAAGCCCAGCCTGTCGGCGGAGTGGACGTTCCACGAGCTGTTCCACCTGCTGATTCTGGCGGGATCGCTCTTTCACTATCTGGCTGTGTTTCTCTGCGTGCTTTGATTCCGCCGGACGGCCGCTGTACTCCAGAGGCGAAAATTGGCGGATTTTGGCATACAGCCCTTGAAAATGCGGGTGCCGTCGGGTATACTCAAAGCAAAACGGCGGCGGCAAAACGCCGCGCTGGAGGGCGGGGGACGGCGCATGAAGAGCACGGTATCCAAACGAGACAAATGGAGCCATCGTACAGCAGGCAAAGCAGCGGCGCTGCTTTGCCTGCTGCTGCTGATTGTAAGCGCAATTCCCGGCGGCGCCACGGCTGCCGTCTCGGGGCGGCGGGTGCTGGTGATCAGCTCCTACTCCTATGATCTGGACATTGTCCCGCTGCAGCTGGAGGGCGTACAGGAATCGCTGGGCAGGGACGTGGATGTGAAGTACCTGTTCATGGACACCAGGAACCTGGACCCCGCTCTGGCGGAAAGCAATCTGCGCAGCCAGCTGCAGAACCTGGGGTATTTGTGGAACTATGACGCGGTGCTGCTGGGGGATGACGCCGCGCTGCAGTTCGCCATGAAGTACCGGAACGTGTATTTCGAGGGGGTCCCCCTGGTCTTTTTCGGCATTAACAGCCAGAAACTCGCCAACGCGGCCAGGCAGCTGCCGGACGTGACGGGCGTGACGGAAAATATGCCCTTTGAACAGACGATCCGCGTGGCCATGACACTCCGCCCGAACGCAAAGCAGGTCGTGACCATACATGACGATTCCATCACCTCCCTGGGGATTCTTGAGGAATACTATTCCCTTATGTCCTCCTTTCCCAGTCTGACACTCCGGGATCTGGACACCAGCGCCCTGACGGCGCAGCAGCTGCGCACGGCTATGGCGCAGTACGGGGACGATACCATCCTCATCTATGCCACCATGAGCCGGAATGCCGACGGAGAGACTTTTTCCTACCGCCAATCGACGGATCTGCTCGCCTCCCTGACGGATGAGCCGTTGTTTTCCGTGAATCAGGTGGCGGTGGGCAGCGGCGCGCTGGGCGGCTATGTGATTTCTTATTCCAGAATGGCGCGCCGAGCCAGCGATATGGCGCTGGAGATCATGGGCGGACAGAGTGCCTCGTCCATCCCGATGGAGTCCATGCCCGCCTATCCGCTGTTCGATAAGCTCCTGGTGCAGAAGCAGAACATATCCACCCATGCCCTTCCGGTGGACACGGAATACGTGAACGATGATCCCGGCTTCTGGGAGCTTTATTGGCGGCAGGGAATGGTGGTTCTGCTGGTGCTGGCCATTTTGATCCTGCTGGTGCTGGTGCTGAGCATGGATAACCGCCGGGGCCACCGGGAGGCCGGCGAGCTGCGATCCCGAGAGGGGCGGCTGCGGGATTTGATGAATATGGTGCCCGGAGGCATCGGAACCTTTACCGTGGATCGGGAGGGGCAGATGCTGATGCTGGATCTGAACGACGCCTTTTTCCGCATGCTGGGAGACAACGCCCGTACGCTGCAGAACAGAGCCATGGAAAATCCCATCTCGTTCTTTCACCCGGATGACCGGGAGACGATCAATCAGCTTCTGCGCCATGCCCATCAGGACGGCGAGGAGGAATTTGACGGCAGGTTCCGCATCTGTAGAAAGGATGGGGAGTACCGGTGGGTGTCAATCCGGGCGGCGCTGGCGGAGGAAAAAAACGGGCTGAGAACCTACTATGCCTCATTCAATGATGTGGATACTCAGCAGCGCACCCAGCAGCAGTTGGCAGAATCGGAAAGCTCCATGCGGGCCGCCATGGCCCATGCGGGCATGCGTTACTGGGAGTACGACCCGGAGCGGCACACCGCCAGCCATGACCGCCGAACCGTGGAGCTGTTTGGCGTGCCGGAGTGGATGGCGGACTATCCCGACTCCTGGCTGGAGCTGGGGATTACCATGGAAGAGGATGTGCGCCAGGCGCGGGAGGCCTTCCGCCTGATCGACGAGGGCGCGCCGGAGACGACCCTGGAGGTACGCAACCGTATGCCCGGCGGCGAGATTCGGTGGGAATCTCTGCGCCTGACGGCGTTGTACGACCAGTGGGGCGACCGGGTGCGCGTGCTGGGCACCGCCGTGGACGTGACGGAGCAGCACAGATCCATCCAGCGCTATCACCGCCAGATGGAGCAGATCCAGCAGACGCTGCCAAATGCGGTGGTATCCTACTTCCTGAACCTGACCCAAAATACCTGCGTACCGGGAGCAAGCCGGTATCCCGACCTGGTGCAGGATATGGACGGCACCGCAGACGACCTGTTTATACAGATGCGCGGCCGGGCAATCACACCGGAGCAGGGCGCCGCGCTGTACGAGAAGATCAACCGCGGGGCACTGCGCAGCGCCTATGAGCGGGGAACCAACCTGCTGACGCTGGAACGGTACGCCCATGTGGGCGGGCGGAACCGCTGGCTGTCCGTGCGGGTGCATATGACAAAGAATCCCACCACAGGAGATTTGGAGGCAGTGGCCTACTCCTTCGACATCGATACCCAGAAGGCCACCGAGCAGATCATGACCTCCGTTATGCAGAAGAAATACATCCTGGTGTGCCGCATAGACGCCGAGAGCAACACCGGCCGCGTTTTCATGCTTAAGGGCAGCCGCGACGTGGTGCGGGAAGTGGGCAACGCGCAAAAAGCGCTGTGGGATCTGCTGCGCCGGGACTACGCTGGCGGCGACGTGGAGGCATACCTGCATAAAAACGAGATTTCAGAGGTCTGCCGCAGGATAGAGGATCAGGAGGAGTAT
>QKDF01000214.1 GCA_003245395.1 Clostridia bacterium | reverse complement strand
CCAGCTCGGCGGGGTTGGCGTCATCCAGAATTACAGTGTCCGGCCCGACCAGCTGGGAGATTACCTCATAGTCTTCCGGCTTCCCGGTCTGTGTACCCACCACCACGGTTTCAATCCCCATGGAGTTGAACTGGCGTATCAAAGAGATGGCCTTAAAGCCGCCGCCCACATAGATGGCAGCCTTTTTCCCTTCCAGGCTGGATCGCCACACCTGTTCAAAGGGGATGAGCTTCGCCTCTTCCCGCTGAGTGAAGGCTCGGGCCCGGGCAATGATTGTTTCGTCACCCAGCATCTCCGCCACCCGCATCAGC
This sequence comes from Clostridia bacterium, assembly GCA_003245395.1. Taxonomy (GTDB): domain Bacteria; phylum Bacillota; class Clostridia; order Oscillospirales; family Oscillospiraceae; genus Oscillibacter. The sequence goes on along the minus strand of QKDF01000214.1, from coordinate 8,138 downwards.
GCAGCAGTGGTGTCCTCTCGGCCAAAGAAGGAGACTTTGATGTAGGGAATACCGAACTCCTCCTCCATCTGCTTGGCAAGGTATGTCATGGACCCAGCACACTGCACCAGGTTGATTTGAGCGGAAGGAGCCTGGATCAGGGTGTCATAGGATGCATCCCCCGTGAAGGTGGACACTACGGGTACGCCGATCTCTTTCAGATAGTTCTGAATGATCCACATTTCCCCCGCCAGGTTGAAATCCCCCAGAATATTGACGCCGAAGCGTTTGGGCTGTTCCTTATGGGGGCGAATCAGTGTCATGATGGCCTCGCAGGCCATCCGGTAGCCATAGCTCTTGTTGCCCGAAAAGCCGGGAGACTTGACGGGGATGCAGCGGATTCCGTATTTCTGCTCCGTCTGACGGCAGACCGCATCCACATCGTCGCCGATCACGCCTACGATACAGGTGGCATAGACGAAAATCAGCTTTGGGCTGTGCTTTTCCATGATCTCGTCAATGGCGCGGGTCAGCTTTTCTGCTCCGCCAAAAACGATGTCCTGTTCGGATAGGTCGGTGGAAAAGCTGTTGCGGTAAAGTTCATCCCCGCTGGAAAGAGAGCCGCGGATGTCCCATGTATAACTGGAACAGCCGATGGGGCCGTGGATGATATGATAGGCATCGGTAATGGGATTGAGCACCACGCGGGCACCGCAATAGACACAGGCCCGCTGGCTGACGGCGCCTGAGACGCTGTCCGCATCGCAGCAGACTGCAGTCCCGCCTCCCTGTCCGATGAAATTTCTGCGTTCTTCCAAAATACCTGTCTGAATCATGGGGTTCCTCCTTTCAGACGCGGGCGGCCGGGCCGCCCTTGAACCAAAGGTTCTCTTCTTCATTCAAAAAAAGGGGGCTGCCCGCACGTATAGTGGGACAGCCCCTTTGCCGATTTGCGAGGGTAACTGATGTGAACTTTTACATAACCACGTCGAAGTCTTCGTCGGAACAGGTCTGATCCACATGGTCCATGATGGCCCCGGAAATGCGCTCCACGAAGCGCATGGCGCCCCGATAGCCGATGTTGGGCCAGAGATAGTGTCCATAGCGGTCCAGAACCGGCCAGCCGGCGCGGACAAAGGGAATCTTCTCGGCGCGGGCGATCTGCTTGCCGTAATTCGTACCGATCAACACGTCAACCGGCTCATTTTTGACCAGCTGGTGCAGGGTAAACAGGTCATCAAACTCAAATGCCTGGCACTGATCCTCCACACCGTACTGCTCAAACAGCGCCTGGCACATTTTCGGGAAGGCGTGACCCGGTGTACCGGTGAGGACGAATTTCGGAATCATACCCATCTCCAGAACCAGAGAGGTAACGCCAAGAACAAAGTCCGGATCACCGAAAATGGCGCAGGTTTTCTGGCTGGTCCAGATATGCTGATCGAGGATCAGGTCAATAAGCTGACCGCGTTCCTCCTCAATGGCATACGGAACCTCCTTGCCCGTCAGCTCGGTGAGCTTCATAAGCAGATGGTCGGTGTTGGCAATGCCGATGGGGTATGGAATGATATCGCTTTTCACGCCGCATTTCTTGCTCAGAGCATTGCAGGGCTCCGGAACTGTCCATTCACCCAGACCCAATACATGGGTGCAGTCGCCCAGGCCGCGGATTTCATCGATGGTGGTGCCGCCCTTGGGGAAAGACTCAAAGTGATCGGTCATGGGAGCATCCACAACGCCGGACTGGTCGGGGAACAACGTATAGGAAATACCCATCAGATCCATGTAGTGCTTGAGCAGCCGCAGATCGGAGGGTTCGCTCCAGGCAGGGAAAACCGCCAGCTTACCGTTGGGTTTCTCGGTCTTTTCTGAAAGATAACTGATAAACCCAGCCATCATGGCGGCGTAGCCGTTCACATGGGACCCCTTGAAGGACGGGGTATGGCAGTGGACAACCAGCTTACCCTCCGGGATTTCCATGTCCCGGATAAAGGCTTTCAGGTCGTCACCGATGACCTCGGACAGGCAGGTGGTATGGACGGCAATGATGTCCGGATTGTAAATGTCAAAGACATTTTTGGTTCCGGTCGTCAGGTTGGACTTTCCGCCGAAGACCGAAGCGCCCTCGGAAAACGAGGAGGACACAGCCATGACGGGTTCTTTGTAATGACGAGTGAGAACCGTGCGGTGGTAAGCCACACAGCCCTGAGAACCGTGGGAATATGGCATGCAGTTGTGAACGCCCAGCGCCGCATACAAAGCGCCCACAGGCTGACAGGTTTTACAGGAATTGATCCGCAGGGCCTCACGGGTAACCCGCTCTTTTGGAGTTGCATCCAACATCAGCTCTCACCTCCCACTGCGACTTTGGCCTGAATAGAGGCCCGATTTTTCCAGGGAGCATTTATCATGCCCCATGCCGGTGTATAAAGGCTCATCACCATGTCGCGCCCGAAATTGGCCGCGCCGTGGAAGCAGGAATAGGGACCCGAATAATCATAGGAGTGGAGCTGCCGGCACAGAGTTCCGCCCTTTTGAACGGCATATTTGTCCTTGATGCCGGTAAAGAAAATATCGGGTTTGAGAAGCCGCACGAACTCATCTGTTTCGTACTGGTTCAGGTCGTCGTCCAGGATGGCGCCGGCGTCCATGTCCACAATCATGCCCTTGTAATCATTGAGCTCCATCTCGGGATGCTCGGCTTTCAAGCGGGCAGCGCCCTCCTCGGTAAGATAGGTATGGAACAGGGCGGGGTCTTTGTCCACAGTGATGGTCTCAATGTTTTTGCCGTCGGCGTCAAGTTTGATGGTGGGAATCACGTCCCGTCCCTCATAGTCGTCACGATGGGCAAATTCATAGCCTGCCAGAATTGTAGAGACACCAAAGTCCTTGAGCAGCAGCTGATAGTGGTGAGACCGGGAACCGCCCACATAGAGTCCGGCGGTTTTGCCCGTCAGCTTTTTGCGGTAATAGGCAAACTCTTCGGCGTATTTTGCCTCTTCCTCGGCGATGACTTCCTCCACCCGGTCGATCAGGGCCTGGTCGCCAAAATAGTTGGCAATATCCCGCAGGCTCTTCTTTGTGGCCTCCACACCGATGAAATTGATCTTCATCCAGTCGGTGCCGTACCGTGTCTTGAGCATGTCGGCAACGTAGTTGATGGAGCGGTGGCACATTACCAGGTTCAGGTTGGCTTCATGCGCCGAAGCCAGTTCTTCGATGGAAGCATTGCCGGTGAACGCAGAACGAACATGAATACCACAGCGATTGAGCAGCTCTTCCTCGTAAAAACCGTCGCCGCCGATGTTGTATTCGCCCAGGATATTGACGGTATACGGATTGGGCATGGGCCGGGAACCGGTACCTACAATCCGCCGAATGAACTGATTGTTGGCAATGTGGTGGCCGGCGGACTGGGACACGCCCTTATAACCCTCGCAGGAGAACGCCACGCACGTCACGCCATAGTCTTCCTCGATGCTGGCGGCCACCGCGTGAATATCGTCGCCGATCAGGCCGACCGGGCAAGTCGCGCAGATAAAAATGGCCTTGGGATGGAAGATTTCAACGGCCTCTTCACAGGCTTTGCGGAGTTTTTTCTCACCGCCGAAAACGATGTTGGGCTCCTGCATATCGGTGGAGAACATGTACTGGATCATCATGGGCATGTTCTCCTGATGCTCGCCTTCAATCGTGGGACGGGCTTTGTTTCGCCGGGTACCCCAGGCGTAAAAACCGCAGCCGATCGGTCCGTGCGTGATAGTGACTACGTCTTTAACAGGACCAACCACCACGCCTTTGCATCCGGCGTAGCAGCAGCCGCGCTCGGTCATGATGCCGGGGAGAGAGCGGGAGTTGGCTCCCATTTCCGGAATAGAACCGTCCTCAGGAACGGTCAGGACGTGATCCTTCCGGTTTTTGTATACTCGGGCGCTGTACTTTTCCAGCACCGCGTCTCTTGGATTCATCAGGATTTCACCTCCAGTGGTAACGGATCAGAGGGCCATATCGCCGGTTCGGACGCGATAGACCTCTGGAATGTCAATAATGAAAATTTTCCCGTCGCCGGGGTTCCCGGTTTGGTTCACGCGGATCATGGTCTGCACCACGGTATTCACCTGATCGTCTTCCACGACCAGACTAAAAAACCGTTTGGGAATCAAGCGGAGATGCTCGGTCAGGCTTTCGCCGTTAGCGTCCGCAGGCAACTCTCCGCTTTCCAGAGCCAGCTTCACCAGCAGCGGATCGGCCATTTTGCGGCCCCGTCCAAGCACCTTGCGGCAGTTGAAAGAGGGGAAGCCCGCCTCGGCCAAAGCCCGCTTGGTAGTATTGACCTTATTGACCCGGAGAAAGGCCATGACTTCTTTCATGACACTCCCTCCTTACAGGCCCTGTTTGCCGGTGGAAACCGTATAGGCATCCTCCACCGCGGAGATGAAAATGCGGCCGTCGCCGAAATTTCCATCGCCGGTTTTGGCCGTGCGCAGAATGATCCGGACCAGATCGTCTTTATCCTCGTCCTTGACCACAAACATCAGCATTTCCTTGGGAATTTCATCATACTGTATGGAGCCGGCAATGATACCCTTCTGCTTGCCCCGTCCGAAGACGTCCATCTTTGTGACAGCGGGAAAGCCGGCGCTCATGAGCTCGTCTAAAACCTCGTTGGTCTTTTCGGGGCGGATGATGGCGCGTACAAGTAACATGGGTTTCTCCTCCTTTTATCAAGCTTCCATCAGGCCGTAATCCATCAAGATCGATTCCAGGCGATCCTGTGAAAGCGGCTTGGGAATTACAAACATGTCATTTTCATCGATCTTTTTTGCCAGCTCACGATACACGTCGGCCTGCTCGCAGGCGGGATTCCAGTCGATGACGGTCTTTTTGTTGATCTCAGCCTGCTGAACGTCGCGGCTGCGGGGAACAAAGTGGATCATCTGCGTACCCAGCTCCTTGGCCACGGCGGCAACCAGTTCCGCCTCGCCGGCCACGTTACGGGAGTTGCAGATCAGGCCGCCCAGCCGGACGCCGCCGGTCTTTGCGTATTTCATGATGCCCTTGGAGATATTGTTTGCTGCGTACAGGGCCATCATTTCGCCGGAGCAGACAATGTAGATTTCCTGAGCCTTGCCCTCGCGGATGGGCATTGCGAATCCGCCGCACACCACGTCGCCGAGAACGTCGTAGAAAACGTAATCCAGGTCGTCAGTGTATGCGCCCAGCTGTTCCAGCAGGCCGATGGAAGTAATGATGCCGCGGCCGGCACAGCCAACGCCGGGTTCGGGTCCGCCGGACTCCACGCACTTAATGTTGCCGTAGCCTAGCTTCATGACATTGTCCAGATCGATGTCTTCGCCTGCCTCCCGCAGCGTATCCAGCACGGTCTGCTGTGCCAGGCCGCCCAGGATCAAGCGGGTGGAGTCTGCCTTGGGATCGCAGCCGACAATCATGATGTGCTTTCCCATTTCTGCCAGTCCTGCGTTCAGATTCTGGGTTGTGGTTGATTTACCGATGCCGCCTTTGCCATAGATTGCAACCTGTCTCATAACGATACCTCCTATCACTGTATCACAATGGTGTAGGGCGGGATAGGAGCGGACGAATCTTCGGCCGACACCTCTCCATACGCCACAGGAACGTTGGCGGGCAAATAAAAAAGAGGGCCAAACCGCACGTAGCCGTGCTGTCGGTCCTCATTGCCCTTGTTTGTCTGGTTTTGCTATGAGCATCAGTATACGGAGGTTTTCAAGGTATTACAATACATCACCTTGTAAAGAAATGTAGAAATGCAGTCAGCTTATTTGGGTACATTCACAAAAATAGGCACTTTTTCAATTTGAGAGTTGCAATTTTTCCAGAGTTGCAATTATAATGGGGCAAAATCAGGCAAAGAGGCGGATCCAAAACTGGATGCGCCTCTTTGTCATTTTATGAAGGAGGCGATGGCGATGGAACCGATCATTGCGGTTCTAAATCGGGATGGAGTTCCCAGCTCAATCGAGCGGTGCACTTCAGTATTGCTGTTTTGCCGGATCGGAAAGCACTGGACGGTGAACGAAGAGATTCCCTGGCATTTGATTGCAAGCGAAGACCCGCAGGATGTGCGGGATCAGGTTCGTTCTTTGATCCTGGAACTGGGCGAGTGCCGGATCATCGTGGCAGAGCGCCTCGCCGGATTGGCATATCATGTGTTTGACCGCATGGGCTTCGCTGTTTTTGAAGCGGTGGACATCGGCGACGATATGTTTGACTCCGTGCTCTCGGATGTGCAGACCGCCGCGGAGCAGCCTGACGAAGAGCTCCTCGGGCCGATAGCCTGTGACAATCAGGGCCGATATGAGCTGGATCTTGTCACGCTGCAAAAAAGGCATCCCGAAATTTCTTCCAAGCGCGCACTGCGTGAATTTCTGCGTACCAATCGGAATTTCTATGAGCTTCGGGTTTTGTGTTCTCATGTCCCGCCCTGGCTGGAAGCGGAGCTGCCGGCCCTGCGTCTGGGCTGGAGAACGGAAAAGCTGCCTGATGGGCGGCTGTCAATTGTAATTTTTCACCGAACCTGTAAGGAGGATCTGCCATGAACTTGTTTTCCACTTTACACGGAGTGACCTCCGTGACCACTGCGCAGGATGGGACCGTACAGGGCTGCATGCTCTGCGAACCCAACGAGGTGGATACCGTCTGCGGACGGCTCGTCCCCAAATGGCAAGAGGAAAACGTCCGGCGAAAGCATATTCCATCGGTGTCCTTTTTCCCGGACGGCGCTCTGCGGTCATTATATCTGGAGGATCAAGCCATGGTTCCGACCCCTATCGGGACATACCCTGCCGAATTTTTGACCTTCTATCCGTCCGGTGCTCTGTGCAGGATGTTTCCGGTAAACGGAAAGCTGTCGGGCTACTGGAGTCAGGAGGATGAGGCGGCGCTGTGTCCGGAACTGTCATTCCGCCTGCATTGCGGTGCATTCCGGGCAAAAATTATCTCACTGCATTTCTACGAATCCGGTGCACTGCGTTCCATTGCGTTCTGGCCGGGAGAATCCGTGGTGGTGCGGACGAATGTGGGTGTTCTGCCCGCACGGGGCGGCGTGTCTTTTTATGAGGATGGCGCGCTGGAGTCAGTGGAACCGGCGCACCCGCTGGCGGTGGAAACACCGGTAGGTGTGCTGACCGCCTTCGACTGTGCCGCGCTTACGCTCCACGGAGATGAAAATTCCCTCGCTTTTTATCCGGACGGGGAAATGCGTGCCATTACAACTTCCTCTGATCAGGTGGAGGTGATTCTGCCGGATCACACCTGCACGGCCTATGCTCCCGTCCAAATGCCGGACCCGCTTCTGGACGACCGTACAATTACGATTCCCCTGCGTCTGTCTTTTCAGGATGGGAAAATAGCGCTGGATAACGGGCAGGAATCGGGCACCTACCCCATGGCTGAGTGCTGCTTCCGGACGCTTACAAGGAGCGGTGAAAGTGCCGCTGCTCTGCGGGAAAGTCCTATGACCTGCGGAGACTGCTCCTCCTGCAATCTCTGCGACGGGGGGAAGTAACAAATGGCAATTAAGACGGTAAAGATTCACAGCGGATATATTCTGCGGGAGTACGCGGGAGAATTCTGCATCTTTGACGACTCCTGTCCCGACGACGGGGCGGTCAATGATATACCCTCCTTCAATCCGGACGGAATTTATCTCTGGTCACTTCTGGAGTCCGGTGTACAGAGCCCGGAAGAACTGAACCGCCGCCTTGCAGATCAAAACGGAAGTTTCCCGGAAGATACACTGCCCGATGTACAGGAATTTTTGGCGCGATTGATCAATGCTCATATTATTGAGGTTGAATAAGCATGGCTGATGCATTCCTGTATTGAAATGAAAAAATTCGTTTTCAGACGCCGTACTTTCCAACAAACTGTCTTGTGTAAAAAAATATCTAACTGTACAGGATTTGAAATATTTAGCTGGTTGATTTTCCGAAAGCAGTGTGCGGTGACATACCTGCCCATTTTTTAATCCAAACGCCAAACAAAAACCCCATAGGGATGGAATCCATCATTTTTCGGAATAAAAATTTTATGAACTCAGAAATGATGATACGGTTCCGTATCTCATTTCTGAGTTCATATTTATTAGGATATAGTTTGCCAAAAGATATAAATTAAAT
>QKDF01000187.1 GCA_003245395.1 Clostridia bacterium | reverse complement strand
ACACCGGGGCGCCTGCAGACGCCAGCCGACTCTTTCGATTTCTCTATGCTGAACTGACCACCGATCAGAAGCCCCCGGAACCGTTGAGGATTCCGGAGGCTTTTTTCTATGCCGTTATTGTTTGCCCGCGCTGTCCAGATCCAGCTTTTCCAGCTCGGTGATGATCTCCTGCTGGCGCTCATAGAACAGCAGTTCCTTGTTGTGGGCGAAATATTCCTCGCAGCCGTACCGGCTGATAAATTTTGCGCTGTAATAGTTGACGGTCAGCTCCGTCACCAGGATCAACAGCTCCTGCCCATCCCTGAACGCCTCTTCGCAGAAGGCGAACAGGTTGGAAAGCGTCTGTTTCCCCGCCTCCGCCTGCGCTTTCAGCTCACCCACCATGGTGTCGAAGTCCTGCCGGATGATGGAAAACGCCGTCGCACCGTCAGAGAGCTCGGCCAGGCGCTCCTCCTGCCGCTGCAAAGCGGCCGCAACCCGGCGGCGCACCCGCTCTTTTTCCCGGGATAGCGTACCGGCTTTCTTTTCCCCCTCCACTTCGGTCTGCCGGGTGCGGATCAGCCGCCCCAGCACCTCGCCGGGAGTCACGGAATTTTCCAGCTCCGGGCGGATGGCTTTGATCAGCTCCATCAGCTCCCGGAGCACCTGCTCCGTCTCGATCACATCCCGCAGTTCTTCCGTCACGGCGTCCAGCAGCAGACCCACCAGGGACAGCCGCTCGTCAAACTTCGCGGCCTTGGCCCGCTTTTTAATCGCCGCCATGGCCTTGCCGCTCAGGATTTTGTCCACCTGATAGTCGCTGCGGTACTTGCTGAACAAATCGTAATACACCGCAAATTCTTTGGCGCTTTTGGCATTTTGCAGATACTGGCCCACCAGCTTTTCATCCACAGGGATGCCGTGGCGCTCATAGAGCCGGATCATCTGGCTCAGGTCGTCCCAGCCCCGGGCGGTCACAAAGCTCTTGCCGCCCACAGTGGATTCCACCTTGTAAAACTCGCCCTTTCGGATCTCCAGATAGGTCATCACGGCAGGATGAACGCTCTTTTGATAAGCGTACTCCTTCCAGACGTCGAAGTCCGGCTCCACATCGATGCGTTTGAGCCGATCCCAGGTCACAATGTCAAATTCCCGCACCGACTTGTTGTACTCGGGTGGATTGCCGGCGGTGACCACGATCCAGCCGTCGGGCACCTGATGCCGCCCGAAAATCTTGTACTGGAGGAACTGGAGCATGGAGGGTGCCAGCGTCTCGGACACGCAGTTGATCTCATCGAGGAACAGGATTCCCTCCTGCTTCCCGGTCTCCTCCATCTTTTCGTAAACGGACGCGATGATCTCGCTCATCGTATACTCGGAGGTCTCGTATTCTTTCCCGCCGAACATCTTTTTTTCGATGAACGGCAGGCCCAGCGCGCTCTGCCGGGTATGGTGCGTCATGGAATAGGACACCAGGGCGACATCCAGCTCCTGGGCGATCTGCTCCATAACGGCGGTTTTGCCGATGCCCGGAGGGCCCATCAGAAAGACCGGACGCTGCTTTTCAACCGGCACCACATAGGCCCCGAACTCGTCTTTCGTGAAGTATGCCGTCATGGCATATTTGATCTGCTCCTTGGCTTCTTTGATATTCATCACTCTGTTCCCGCCTTTATCTGATGTGTCCGGCGCAGTCTGGGGCGCCGAAAATGCTATAACCGGAACTCTTCATCCAGAAATTCAAAATCCGTGGCCGTCTCATGGTTTCCCGCCTGTCCCCGCAGCGCGGGATGGCGGTCGGCGTACTGCAAAAGAAAGGCGGCAGCCTGGGTCAGGTGCGCCCGGAGCGGAAGCTCCACTGCGGTTTGATAGTTCGTTTCGGAGATCGCCCCCAGCTCCAGCATGGTCTCCAGTGCCCGGCGGAACGGCTCCGTATCCTCCTTCGCAACCAGTGTTCGCAGGTGCGCCAAATACGTCGGCTTGGACTTGATAAGCCCATAGTCGTGGCTGCCCCTGACATCGTTGAATTCCCGATAGGAGTGTCCCTGCAAAAGCGCCAGTGCGTAATAAATCCGATCCTCGCCGGTGAACTGCGACTCCGGAAGATAGTACCGGGCGATACGCTCCGGATACGTCCTCGGCGAAATGGCATAGCCCATATACAGCGCGTACTCAAACCGTTTCATCTGGGCATAGCTCAGGGTGCTCACCCGCAGATCCTGTGTTCCGTAGCCCACGCACCGGGCCGCGATGTCGTCAAACAGCTCCAGCAGCCGCATCCAGTTGCGCATGGCGTGGAGCGGCACCATTCGCGGCGCGACAATGGCCATCAGCGCCCCGGACACTGGGGACGCCGCAAACATGCTGGTGGTCATCCGCTTGCGAATCAGGGCATCATCTCCGGCCTTCTCCGTCAGCCAGTTCAGATTCTCCTGAAACCCGAAAACATCCGCTTCCCCGTCGTACCGGATTTCCTTCAGATTTTCAAACCGGTTCAAACCCTGGAACAGCTCCACCGTCTCCGGAATCACCAAAGTGTCGATCTCCCGCAGGGCCGGAACCGCTTCGGTGGGAATACTCACGGTTCTGCCCGGCGCTTTCACTGCCGCTGTCCGTCCCCGGAGTTCCAGCGGCCCAACGGTTGCTATTTTTTCTTCCGGCTCCATCAAACACTTCCCTCAAATCTCCTCGCTCTGCAGCACCAGCCGGATCGCCCAGACCGGCACCTCCGGCACAGCGTACGTGTCGCTGACAAAGACAAAGGCGGTATCATACGCGGGCGGCTGCTCTGGGAAAGCACCAAGCCCGTCCGTAAAATAAATCAGGCCCTTCAGATTTGTGAACTCGCCTCCACGGATCAGCTCATCCACATAGCGGAACACTGGCCGGAAATCCGTACCGCCGGCACCCCGCAGCTCCATGGTTTTCAGATATTCCTCAAACGCTTCCGGCCCCGTAATCTTCCGATCCTCTTTGATCTGTGCGTCGCACTGAACAATATGGAGGTTGATTTTCGTAAAGAAATTCTCCTGCTGCTTCAGGATGTCGTAGGTTCTGGAAACGAATTTCCGCACCAGCTCCCCGCTGACGGAACCGGAGGTATCGATGGCGATGACAAATTCGCGGACGCGCTTGACCTCCTTGTATTCCAGCGGCTCCACCAGCGGCATTTTTCCGTACAGCCGCAGTCCGTAGGTGTAGAAAATATAGTCAAACTCCTCGTCGTTCACCTGCACGACCTCGCCCAGCGTGGTGAACCGCCGCAAAAAGTCCCCATAGTCGTATTCCTCCCGGGTCACCGCCTGCAGCTCCTGCATCAGGCCCTTTGTTCGGCTCCCGTACAGCACCGGCATGGTCTCCAGGTCCACCTTCATCCGTTCGCTGATGTCTTTCCAGGTCTGCTCCAGCTCCCTCGGTTTCCCCTGCGAGCCGGGAGCAGCATCGCCGCGGCTCTGCATACTGCGTCCCCGGCTGTTTTTGCCTCTTTGCGTACGGACCGCAGTGTGGCCGGACTGTGAAGATTCCTTCCCCTCGCCGGGCGCTCCGCCGCCCTGTACCGGCAAATACCAGGCCCGATGGTCATCCCCCAGAAACGGCTCCCGCAGTCGGGCGATCTCCTCGTCGGTCAGATTTTGGTCTGCAAAATAACGGTAAAGCTTCTCCGCAGTCATCGGATGCACCGTTTCCCGAAGTTCCCGGAGCGTCTCCTGCTGCAAAGCCTGCCGCCGGCATTCGCCTCCCGGCAGCGCCAAATCATTGACGGCGCTCTCCACGGCAATGTCACAGGCCAGATCCCAGCGTCTGCGATCCACGTCCGGCCCGGTGAACAGATGGCGGAATACACAGTGAAGAACGATGTGCAGGTAATCCCGCACCACTCTCCCCCGCTCCGCCTTATAGGATGCAAGGACATAGAACGTATCGTAAAACAGATGCGCTCCATCTGTCGCCAGTGTCCCGGGATAGGAGACGAATTCAAATTGACTCAGCGCCATATCCAGGAACCGCAGGTTGACCAGCAGCGTATTTCTGGACAGGGTGAGAATCTCCCGCGCCAGCGCATCCACCCTCTGAAATTCTTTGACATTGTCGTTCATTTCCGATCCGCCTATTCCCGCATAATGCCGCGCAAATTCTCGCCGCCGACACCATTTTTCCCGCCGGATTCGGCGGCATCAGGTATCCTCTCCGCAGGCGGGGTAGTTCTTCCCAGTACAGTCAAAAAAATGCTGCGAAGTATTTTTCAAAAGCTCCAGGACATATCTGTGCCCGGAAACCATCAGGGGCGCCGCAATCACGAAGAAAGTACTGCCTTCTTTTGCTTCAAACTTTACAAAAGGAACATTCTGATCATATGCCATCTGAGAAATGCACCGGTCACAAGATTTTCTTTTTCCCCAGAAGTCGTAGCAGGTTCCCTGGACAGCTCTTCCGTTTTTATGCTCCATCCAGAAGGTTTTGGTATTCGGGTCTACCAGTCTGCCCACATCAAAGATCCCCGGGAATATGGACAATGTACGGCTGAGTTCGCCGAATATAATTCGGCGCATCTCCTCCATATCGCTGTGTTCTTCTTCCTCTGACAAAATGGTTTTTTTGAATTCGGAAGGCGTCATGCCCGTAAATTTTTTAAACATTTTGGCAAAGTGGTTGCTGTACGTATATCCCACCAATTCGGCCAGTTCTCCGATGCCGGAATTAGAGGTCAAAAGGATTCTCTTGCTCTCCTCGATTCTGATTTTATTGATATGATCGGGCAGGCTTAGCCCGGTTTCCGTCTTGATCAGCTTTGAAAGGTACGCGGGACTGAGATTGGCCTCCTTGGCCAAAAGTTCCAGGGAAATTTTTCCCTTAAAATGATTTTCCATATATTCCAGAGACATCCGGACAGGCTTTGAATACGCTGTAATCCGCGTAACCGCGACAACCCGTGTAAATGCCAGAAGCGCCGCTTTCATCAATTCATAAATTTCGTTGACATTTTCATGCGCTTCGATCTTGTTGATAAACTCATCGGCGAGGTGAATTGCCTTTGCATAGGGGGCCCCGGCCTCGATAGCGACGTAACTGCACATGGCACACACCTTGATCGAGCTGTTTTTCAGCGATCTGGTAAAACTGTCATCGGCAAGCTGATCCATGGGCACGGTTCCGGGATTAAAGTCTCTTATCGCGTCCAACAGCCCGGAAGAATCTCCCTTTCCAATGCACTCTTTCAGCTTGAGATAGGTACCATATGCGTCATAATTTTCTGTCATTGCAGTCCGGATTGCCCGATTGGGCAGTGTGCTGGGCTGAAGCATCTGATGGAAGGAGGCGTTGATTTTTCCGCCTCTCATGATCTGCCGGACTTCTCTCACATCGGACAGGGATTGTGCAAGACGGCTGAGCATCTCTCCCATCGGCATGAGCCGGTCATAGGAGACAATCGGCGTCCGCAGAAGTGCATGCTTATAGGAATCCTGCTCATCCGGTGCTGTTCTGGCATTTTTGATCAATGTATCCAACTCGATGCCGCTGAGTCGGTTGAGCAGAACCGGCTGGGTAATGATCGCACCGGGCTGGGACGTTTCCCCTCCTAAAATCACAATATTACAGAAAAGATTATCCCCCAAAACGTACGTATAAAAAACGTACCCGTCGGACGTCTCACTCTGGAATGCCTTGCGGAGGAATTCCTCAATGCTGCCCTGACTGAACCTGATAAAATCTTCGTACATATGTGGCGAAAAGCGGCAGGAAACCGCATTCATCTTGTCATCCAAATAAAATGCTTCTACTCCTGAACACTTAAAAAAAGTGTCCAAAACCTGCTTGATCTTTTCTTTCGCCCATTCCATAACATGGCCTCCACAATCTGCTCTAAAAGGATTGTACCCGATTTTTGCGGGAACACATATATCAGATTAATTTTTTTCGCAAACCTTCTCTTCCGTCCGAACCGGCAGCTCCTCAATAAAATGTCTTTGGCTCCCGGTCGAAATAGTGGCGGAGAGCATCGGGAACAAATACTCCCTGATCCGTTACCACGCCGGAGATCAGATGCGGCGGCACCACGTCAAATGACGGATAGATCGCCTTGACCCCAGGCACCGTATTGGGGATTCCCCGATAGCTGAGCACCTGTTCCGGGTCGCGCATCTCAATGACAATATCCTCCGCCCCCTGTTTGTCGCCGTCCGGAACCCCCGTGACGAAATAAGGAATCCCGAAGTGCTTCGCCAGAATGGCGAGCTGAAATGTCCCAATTTTATTGGCGATGTGTCCGTCCCGGGCAATGGTATCCGCGGCGGAGGTGAACAGGTCGATGCCCTCCCGCTCCATGGCATAAGCCACCATGTTGTCCGTAATGACGGTGGTGTCAAAACCCATCTGAGCAAAGCAGCTGGCCGTCAGGCGCGCACCCTGGAGATAAGGGCGCGTCTCCGCGCAGAACACCCGGAAGTCCTTCCCGGTTCGCCGGGCGGCCCGCATAACGGTGCCCACAATCGTCTCTCCGAAGCACTGGGTCAGAATGGTGCCGCGGTTGGGGATCAGATCTGCCAGATAATCGCCTACGATCTGCATGGTGCCGTACCGGCGGTTCAAAGACTCCACCGTCGCTTCCACGATGGCCTCCACTGGGTCTGCTCCCGCCTCCAGCGCCGCCTCGGCCACCTGGGCGCAGTGCTCCGTAATGATTCCGTAGCGGTTGGCAGTGGTGGGCCGAGCGTGAGCCAGATCATGTGCCGCCTGCCTTAAAAAAGCAATCTGTTCGGTTTTTCCTTTTTCCCGCACTTCGTAAGCCGCCAGCGCCATTCCCATGCCCACCGCAGTGTACGGCCCCGCACTCTGGGTCACCATGTCCGCAATGGCCTGCACCACCTCGTGATACGCGGTGCACTCCACAAAGCGAACCTCCGTGGGATAGACCCGCCGATCCAGAATCCGCACCCTGCCATCCTCGTACCACGCCACATGCTCGTATTGCAGGAGGAACGGCATGTCCTCGTCCATTCGTTTCATATGCCGCCTCCTCTCATGCCAAAATCAGGCGGAACCGCTCCGTCAATCCTCTGCCGGAACAGATCACAGCCCGCTGTTTGATTAGGGTAATGCCCAGCTTCAGCAGCGCCCGTTCCATAAGGATGCGCTGTTCAAGGTTCTCCACGCCGGTTAGTTCCGCCACCTTGGCATCCCCCACCACCCGGCGGATGATCTCGGTGCCCGCATAGCCCAGGGAATCGGCCATCACGCCGTCCAGATAGTCTTTTCGGAACGCCGGCACCCGGTAGAGCGGAAATGTCACCAGCTCCTCGTATTCCTTCTCCAGCTTTGACCGGGTCAGATCGTACAGCTCGCAAATAGTCCCCTCCAGCGCGGCGATGGCCTGTGCCTGCGACCGCATGGTGAAGGCTTTGTTCGCCCAGGAGAAAAACAGGTTTCCGATCACGTTGCCGATATCATAGCCCATGGGGCCGTAGAAGGCGAACTCGGGGTCGATGACCTTGATGCCCGTTTCGTTGACAAAGATGGAACCGGAGTGCAGGTCGCCGTGAAGCAGCGCCTGGGCATTGTTCATAAAGCCGTTGCGCAGCTTTGCTACCTCTGCCTTCAGTTCGTCGTCACCGTACAAAAATTCCTCTGCGAAGGCTTCGTTCCCCGGCGTAACGATGTTGCGATTTTTATAGTTGTCGTAGGGCTCCGTCAGAACCAAATCCTCCGTGATATCGCACAGTTCCGGGTTCGTGAAAAATTGTGCCTGCCGCTTTTTCTCCTGCCGGTCCATCACCAGATCCGTGGTCGGCAGCAGCGTGGCGGCTAAAAAAGCGGAGAGGTTTTCGCTCAAATGGGGATACACCCTGTTTTCCGCCAGCTCTTTCCGCAGGTTTTTGTATGTGGAAATATCCTCCATGGCCAGGGCCGCCATCGTCTCGTCATAGTGGTAGACCGCAGGGACATAGTCCGGCGCAAGTTTCTTTTCCAGCATCAGAGTCTGCGCCTCAATTTTATTGCGGTGAATATCCAGCGGGCGGCCGGAGGAGCGCAGAAACTGATCGGCCTGTTTGACCACCACGGAGCGGCCGTCTTTTTCCGTCCACGCCCGGAAAACATAGTTGATATTCCCGTCGCCGATTTCCTCGCATCGAATCTCGTCGTCGGGCGAAAAAAAATGCAGTACCTCCACTGCATAGTGCCTTACGTCCTCGGCACGCATCAAAAAGAACTGACTGAACGCAGACATGTTAATCTCCTCTCCATCGGGGACAAATCAGGCGGAGCTTCTGCCGAACCGCCCTCTATTCTGATTGCAGACAAAATTCAGATCTCGGGAGTTTTCAAGTCCTTGCAGCGTCATGAGCTGCTTTCATGATTCTCCAGAATCATACAGTATCCATCCCAATCAATCAACAATCATTTTGAATATTTTTACATATTTCTCCGATAATTTAATATTTTTCCAATATTAGGAACGCTTTCCGCATGTTTTTTGACTATTTTTTTAATTCGCACGCCAGTATCCATCCTGCAAAAGCAGGCAATCATTTTTACT
>QKDF01000173.1 GCA_003245395.1 Clostridia bacterium | reverse complement strand
TTCCCGGGAATCCACTGCGGCCCTGGGCGCAACTTCCAATTTCCCTTTCCATTCGTAGTGCAGGCGCAGGGATTCTTTTGCGTAATCCATCCTTCGTACTCCTTTGTCAGACAAATTCATGTTCCGGGGCTGCACTCACAGCATACCCACGGATTTCAGCAGAAAAACAAGGGCCGTAATGGTAAACACGGAGAGGATGTGCGACAGCACCACCGCTCCGGAGGCCAGATTCCCATCTCCGCCCATGCGGTCGGTGATGATATACGTGTTCACCGCAGTCGGCATTGCACTCACCACAGTCAATGTCACAATCTGCTCCTGCGAAAGCCCTGCCGCCACAGCGGCAAGTCCCGTAAGAGTCGGAACCAGCACCAGCTTGATGGCCGAGGATTTTAAAAGCAGAGACAAATTGGCCTTGATTGTATCAGTTCTGACGCTGGCGCCCACCACCATCAGCGCCATGGTACTGGCGCATCCGCCCAGATATCCCAGGCTTTTGGTCATCACGGAGGGCAGTTGAATCCGCAGCGCAGCAAACGGCATGGCCAGCAGAATAGCCAGCACCATGGGGTTTGTAAAAATGTCTTTAAATATCTTACTGATCTTTATGCCGCCCTTTTTCTCCTTCACAGACAAGAGGATGGCGCCCTCGATATTGTATGCCGGAAGGAGAATCGCCATCATGACGGCTGTCAGCACCGCCGTCCGGTCACCGTAAAGGCTTTGCATCAGCATCAGGCCCAGATAGGCAAAATTGCCGCGAAAGCAGGTATGGGCAAAGGCTCCCTGCTTGGAACGGTCCCGGCACAGCACGTCCCCCAGCAGCCACGACAGCAAAAACTGCACGATACAGGCTGCTGCCGTCATCGCACTATAGCGCACATCGAACGCGGCGTAAAGATCGGCAGTGGACATATCGGCGAACAGCTTGGCGGGAAGCAATACATAATATACCAGACTGGAAACGCGGGATATGAAGTCTTCCGTGAAAAGACCTTTATATTTCAAAAAGTAGCCCAGGCCGATTAAAACAAACAACGGCAGGCTGATATTAAAGCTGAACAGCAAATTTGCAAGCAATCCGGGGTCTCCCTCCTCATGGGCTTCCAGCCCGTTTTTTGTGCAATGGGGGTATTATAACATGGCCGACGGAGAAATACAAACCGGATTCTCCTCTTTTCGCGCAGGAATAAATCAAAAAAGGCGGCACCTCCCTGCTGTAAAGGAGGTGCCGCCTGACTGCGCCGGCAAAATTCGCCGGCGTTTTATTTTTCAATTTTAATGCCGCAGGGATGAGTGGGGTCCGCGTCATAGCACTTATCGGTCGCAATGTACGCATAGAACTGGTAGCCGCCCGAGAAGTTGTAGCAGTCAAACCCGTGCTGGGCCAGAATGCGGCAGGCAATATAGCTGCGCAGGCCGCTGTAGCAGTAAACATAGACCGGTTTGGCGGGGTCCAGCTCCTCCAGCCGCTCCCGCAGATTGTCCACGGGGATATTGACGGCTCCGGGAAGGTGGCCGTCCTCCTTAAATTCCTGTACCGTACGGGCATCCAGCAATGTCACACCGCCGTCTGCAGACAGTTTCTCCACATCCTGCCAGTGCCACTGCTTCACAATGCCCGCCCGGATATTTTCAATCACAAAGCCAGCCATGTTCACGGGGTCTTTGGCAGAGGAGAACGGAGGCGCATAGGCCAGATCCAGTTCCTCCAGATCCGCCGCGGTCATGCCCGCGCGGATAGCGGTGGCCAGCACGTCAATCCGTTTATCCACGCCCTCAAAGCCCACAATCTGGGCCCCCAGAATTTTTCCCGTCTCCGGCGCATACAGCGTCTTGATGGTCATGTCGGTGGCGCCGGGATAATAGGTGGCATGGGAAGGCGAGTAAGTCACAACCCGCTCATAGGCGATACCGGCACTCTGGGCTGCTTTTTCATTCAGTCCGGTGGTTGCCACTGTCATATTGAACAGCTTGATAACGGACGAGCCCTGAGACCCGCTGAATGCATGTTCCCGGCCACAGATGTTGTCCGCCGCAATGCGGCCCTGTTTGTTGGCCGGGCCGGCCAGGGGAATGAGCGCCTTCTGACCGGAGACAAAGTTGCGGACTTCCACCGCGTCGCCCACGGCATAGATGTCCGAGACGGAGGTCTCCATCCGCTCGTTGACCACGATGGAGTTCTTGGCCCCCAGTTCCAGTCCGGCAGCCTTGGCAAGGCTGGTCTCCGGCTCAACACCGATGGCCAGCATTACAAAGTCGGCATGAATGGGCTCTTTGCCGTCCTTAAGATTCACGGTGATGCCGTCCTCCACGGTCTCATAACCGGCCACGCCGGTGTTCAGGTGCAGATCCAGACCCTGAGAGCGCACATAGGCGTGCAGCTGACAGGCCATGTCGTAGTCCAACGGGGGCATCACCTGGGCGCTGCGCTGAAGCAATATGGTCTCAATTCCTTCGCCCAGCAGATTTTCGGCGGCCTCCAGCCCGATAAAGCCACCGCCCACAATCACGGCACGACGGGGATGATATTGATCAATGTATTCCCGGATACGGAAGGTGTCCTCCACCGTGCGCAGTGTCATGATCCGCTCACTGTCCACGCCGGGCAGATCGGGCACCACCGCTTTTGCGCCGGGAGAGAGAATCAGCTTGTCATAGGTCTCCGTGTATTCTGTGCCGTCCTCCAGCCGTCTCACCGTGACGGTTTTGGCAGCAGGATCAATGGACAGCGCCTCATGCCGGACGCGAACATCGATCCGAAACCGCCTCCAGAAGCTGCGGGGCGTCTGCAAAGTCAGCGCCCGTTCATCCTGGATGACACCGCCCACGTAATAGGGCAGGCCGCAGTTGGCGTAAGAGACAAAGCCGCTGCGCTCCAGGATGACGATCTCCGCATTTTCGTCCAGACGGCGCAAACGGGCTGCTGCCGTTGCGCCGCCGGCCACACCGCCGATGATGACAACTTTCATTGATTGCTTCCTCCTTATTCCACGGCTCCCCGGTAACTCATAATACCGCCGATATTCATCACTTCACTATATCCCTGGCGGCTGAGCCAGTAGCACGCCTGAGAACTGCGGGAACCACTGTAGCAGTATACAAACAGTGGTACGCTCTTCTTATACTTGATGGTCTTGAGCCGGTCAAGAGGAAGGTTTACGCTGCCGGGGACATGCCCCTCCCGGTACTCCTGCGGTGTACGGACATCCAGCAAAACCGCTCCGGGAGTGCTTTGATACTTCGTGACCCCATCATTGATAGACGGTCTTCTCAGTATATTCAGGAGATTCATCTCAGCATTGCCTCCAAAGCTGCCTTCGGCTTCACGCCTACAGAAGACGCCACCGGCGCGCCGTTTTTAAACAGCAGCAGCGCGGGAATTCCCATGATCTGGAACCGGCGGGCCAGTTCGGGGTTCTCATCCACATTGATCTTCCCCACGGTAATTTCGGGGTGTTCGACGGCCAGCTGCTCCACCACCGGTGAGAGCATCTTACACGGGCCGCACCAAGAAGCCCAGAAATCCACCAGCACGGGAGAGTTGGATTTTAATACGGTTTGTTCAAAATTTCCTCCATTGATCGAAACGACAGACATTTCAGTCACTCCTTTTTGTTTTATTGAGGCAAGGATACCCCAAATCACCCGCCTCTACCGTGACTTCGTTACATTGATCTGCCGTAAACGCTCCGATCCCGTGACTTTGTCACATTACTCTACCGCAGGCTGTCCCCGGCCAGCTGGTGCAGCCGCTCCTGATCCAGCAGCCGGACGCTGCCGCGTCCCAGGCGGACCAGGCCCTCGCTCTGAAAGTATTTGAGCATCCGGGTCACCACTTCCCGCACACTGCCCAGATGATTGCCCAGCTGCTCATGCGTCAGCGTCAGCACATCGGAACCGGAAAACGCCTGTTCCTCCAGCAAAAGCGCAGCCAGGCGGGAATCCAGTTTTTTGTTCAGCGTCTGGTCCATCAGCCACATCACATCGGAAAAGTGAGTGGCCATCAGCTCATTGGTGTAATTCGCCACGGACAGCGACTCTTCCATCAGGCGCTTATATACATCCGACGGAATGTGCAGCACGTCCGTATCCTGTTCAGCGGTCACCATGACATCGAATTGGATGCTGTTGAGGATGCAGGAAGCCGAAAACAGACACATATCCCGCTCCAGAAGGCGGTAGAGCGTCAGCTCCTTCCCCTCCTCCGAAACAGTATAGGCCCGCAGCTGTCCCGAGAGAACCAGCAGCAGCCCGATGCAGTCATCTCCCCCTCTGTGGAGAATTTCACCCTTTTCAAAATGGCGCTTATGGACGGCTGAAGAGAGTTCCTCCTTCTGCTTTGCGGTGAGTTTTTCCCAGAACGGAAGAAAGTCTTTCAGCTGATCAGCTTGTGTCTGCATCTTAAAACCTCCCCATGCGCTTCGGCGGCAGTCCGCCGCTGTGCAATCCAAATGTACCCATCGTCCAGTATATACGGGTTTTCCGTTTTTGTACACTGAAAAAGCTGCTGTCCGCTTGGATTTTCTTTCTCTGACAAACCGTGTATGGCTCTCGCGCCAAAAATTTCCTGCCCCACACAGGCCTCTCTTTTTTACAAACCCCGCTTGACTTTTTTGTTTATTTAGCTATAATCAAATCATTCTATATGTCCGATCAACGGGGCTCTGCGCCCCTGCCGGACACGCTCAACGGGGAGCGTTTTCGCAGCCAGTGCTGCGGAAGCGCTCTTTTATTTTTTTCGTTTGAATACTCAAGGAGGAGTAACTCCGCCCCCGCGCGGAATGCCCCTCCTTACACATTAAGGAGGATGACCCCTGTTGGAATTGGTACAGGAAACACAAAATCTGCGCGGGTATCTGACGCGGATACGCCATTGTCTCCATGAATCTCCCGAGCTCTCCGGTCAGGAAATCCAGACACTGGCGTTGGTTTGCAAAGAGCTGGGAGAGCTGGGTATTCCCTATGTGGAGATACCGGACGGCGGTATTCTGGGTTTTATCCGCGGCGGAGCGGGCAAGACCGTGCTGCTGCGGGCAGATCTGGACGCACTGCCCATTGAGGAGTCTCCCTGCAATCTGCGGGGACCCAAAGCCTGCGTGTCCAAGACGCCGGGCGTATCTCACGCCTGCGGCCACGACGCCCATACTGCCATGCTGCTCACCGAGGCACGTCTTCTCCAGGCCCACAAAAGCGAACTGCCCGGCAACGTCGTGCTTTTGTTTGAGCGGGGAGAAGAGGCCACCCGGAATATCCGCAACGTGGTTCCCTATCTGGAGGCCCATCCGGAGATCAAAATTGACACCTGCTTTGCCACTCACGTCCGCTGGGATCTGCCCGCAGGCAAAATCGCCGTTCTGGACGGCCCCGTCATGTCGGGCGATTTCACATTCAGCCTCCGCCTGACCGGATGTGCCGGACACGGCTCCCGGCCGGATCTGGCCAACAATCCGGTGGACTGTTTTGTGTCCATCTATCAGGCGCTTTCCTCAGTCAGGATGCGGGAAGTGGACCCCTATAAGAGCCTGACCTTCTCTCTGGGCAAGCTGTCCGCAGGGCAGCAGCCCAATGTCATTCCCGGCACACTGGATTTTGCGGGAACTGCCCGGTTTTTTGACTCCGAAGCAGCGGGTGAGCCTTTTGTCCGGACGTTCCGGAAAATTGTGCAGTCCCAAGCGGCGCTGTTCGGCTGTACGGTCGAGCCGGTAGGGCGCAACAGCAGCCTGTACGAGACAACGAATCACCCCGTCTGCGCCGCGCTGGCTCAGGATGCGGTATCACGATACGTCGGCCCCGATGCGCTGGCGTCTTCCGAGCCATGGATGGCCAGTGAAACCTTTGGCATCCTGCTCAAGCTCTATCCCGGCGTCCTGGTATTCACCGGCATCCAAAACGACACGCTGGGCTCCGGTGCCAACCACCATACCCCGGAGTTCGATGTGGATGAGGACGCGCTGCTCACCGGCGTTCAGGCTGCCGTAGGCTATGTTTTGGAGTTTATGGAGAAAAGCCCGGATATCTCTTTTACCCGTACATTTCGTTCTATCGAGGATCTGGTCAACCATCAGATGTAACCCGGCGCTCGGGCGGTCTTCTTCCGCCCAGACCTGCGCCGCCCCCCCGTTGGAAAGCAGCGGACATTCTGTACAGTAACAGGCGCGCCGGGCTGGGGCGTCTGTCTGTCCGGCTTTTCAGCGTCTGATAAACTTTAAGATTGGAATGACATCATGAAACCACTGTCTCGAAGCGCGCTGCAGGCCCCGGCCTCCGGCATCCGCAAGATTTTTAACCTGGCGTTGGAAACGCCGGACTGTATCCGCTTTATCGTGGGAGAGCCCGACTTTCCCACTCCGGATTCCATTGCCCAAGCCGGAATAGAGTCCATCCGCCGCGGCCAGATGCGCTATACGCCCAACGCGGGTATTCCGGAGCTGCGCCGGGCCATCGCGGAATCCGTCGCCGCCCGCAAAGGCTATATCATAGATCCTGACCGGCAGCTTATGGTGACCAACGGCGCTACGGAATCGTTGTATCTATCCATGTCCGTCCTTTTAAATCCGGGAGACGAAATTCTTATGTGCTCGCCGCTGTTCTCCAACTATCTGGGCGCCGCAACGTCCATCGGCGCCGTGCCGGTGTGTGTGGAGTGCCGGGAGGAGAACGGCTTTGTGGTAGACCCTGCGGATCTGCGTGCCGCCGTCACACCCCGCACAAAGGCCATCCTGATCAACTCCCCCAACAACCCCACCGGCAGCATCACAGGCATCGAGGTACTAAAGCAGATCGCCGCACTGGCAGAAGAATATGACCTGTATGTCATCAGCGACGAAGTCTATCAGGACTATCGCTACACGGATACTCCCTTTGTCAGCTTCGGCTCCCTGCCGGGGATGGCGGAGCGCACCATTCTGGTGGAGAGCATGTCCAAGACCTATGCCATGACCGGCTGGCGCGTCGGCTATCTGGCCGGACCGGAGGCAGTGATCAGTCAGGCGGTCAAGCTGCAGGAAAATGTGATTTCCTGCGTCAATGCCTCCGCCCAATACGCTGCGCTGGAGGCCCTGCATGGCCCGCAGGAATCCGTAGAGAAAATGATCTCGGTGTTCAAGCGGCGCAGGGAGCTGCTGGTAGCGGGTCTACAGGGAATCCCGGGCCTGTGCTGTACCGCTCCCGACGGCGCGTTCTATCTCTTCGTCAACATCGCCCAGACCGGCCTGAGCAGCCAGGAATTTGCTCTGCGGCTGTTGAAAGAAGGCGGTGTAGCCTTGGTGCCGGGCGATGCTTTCGGCCCTGGCGGAGAGGGGTATGTGCGCATCTCCTACGTGGTGTCGGAGACCGACATTGCAGAGGGTGTGCGCCGCATTCGTCAGTTCGCCGAGCGCCTTGCGCTCGCGCAAACTCCGGCCGTTGCCGGCTGCGCAAGATAAATTCAAAAGAGAAGACCGCCTTTGGGCGGTCTTCCCTCTCAACTTGGCATTCCGGCTGCCGGAGCGGCAGGCACGGTTTTGCGGCCTCCGCTCCAGTTCACCAGCACAATGCTGACAATCACGCAAAGCAGTTCTCCGGCCAGATTCCAGCTGATTCTGCTGCCCTCGCCCAACAGCAAACAGGAGAGCAACGTTCCAAACACAGGCGTGGTACAGCCGAAAACCGCCACGGCGGACACCGAGTTGTGCCGAAGCAGATAGCCCCACACGGAATAGGCCGCCGACGAGACAAACGCCAGATAGCATAAAATTCCCAGCCCGACGGGGTTCGGATTCGGGATCGTGCCGCCCAGCAGCCCGCCGCCCAGCAGCATCGCGGCTCCGCCAAAGATAAACTGGTAGCCGCTCAGCAGGACGGGACTGTACTCCCCGGACAGCTTTTTTAATAAGCAAACCGATGTGGCGGCAGAGACGGTGGACAGCAGAACCATCCCCTCTCCCAAAAATGTGAAATTGCTTCGCCCGCCCAGACTGCCGGCATACATCACCAGAATCCCCGCAAACCCCAGCAGACAGCCCAGCAGCTTCGTCAGTGTAAACCGCTCCTGTCGGAAAATCAACGCGGAGATGAGGAACGCGATGAACACGTTGGAGCTCTGCACCACGCTGGCATTGACGCCGCTGGCGTTGGAAACACCGATGTAATAGACCACATACTGCCCCACTGTCTGGAACAGGCTCAGGGTCAGCGCAGCCTTTGCTCCCTGCTTTCCCGGCCAGATCCAGTGTCCCGCCCGGATGGAGTATATGACCACGGCTCCCAGACCCGCCAATGTAAAGCGGAGTCCTCCGATAAAGATCTGGCTGGCGTAGGCATTCGCCGTTACGGAAAACAGGCCCATGCTCAGCTTGATGCAGGGTACGGCGCTGCCCCACAGCAGACAGCACATCAGCGCCAGCGGCACTCTACGCGAAGCACGCATCCGCCACCTCCGAAAACGTCCGCACGGGAACGGGAGGGACAGGATGCTCATCCGTCAGCAGCTTTTCCATCCAGATCATATCGTACCAGGTGTCAAACTTGCAGCCGCACTGGTGGAAATGCCCCACCGTCCGATAGCCCAGCCGCTCGTGAAACTTGGGACTGCCGTCGGTTAAATGGGGGTCTTC
>QKDF01000222.1 GCA_003245395.1 Clostridia bacterium | reverse complement strand
GGCAGAAGCCCGCACCCACTTTAGAAACGGAGAAACGCATGAAGGATACGACATTCAGCATCCGGATCGCGTCCGGAGATCTGGAAACCATCAAGCGAAAAGCAGAACAGGCGCGGCTCTCCCAAAGCGACTACGTCACCCGCTGCTGCCTTGGCAGGCAGGTGGTGGTCGTGGAGGATCTGAAAGAAGTCCTGAAACAGCAGCGCGCCATCGGCAACAACCTCAATCAGCTCACGGTGCTTGCCAACATGGGCAGAGTGTCGGTGAGTAATCTCGGTGAAACCGCTCAGGCTTTGAAAGCCATCAGCGAAACGCTGCGGGAGATCGCCGAGCGAGGGAGGTGGACGAAATAGCCATCATCAGTTTTACGAACTATCCCAAAGGCCAAAACCGCCCCTGCATGGCGGCGGTCATGGAATATACAAAGCGGGAGGCGAAAACGAAGTGGCAGGGACAGTCTCTGGTCAGCTGTATCAACTGCAGGCCAGAAAGCGTCTATGACGATTTTCTCAGTACGAAACTGCTCTATCACAAGGATGTCAAAATCCTGTTCTTCCACATGGTGCAGTCCTTCCCAAAGGGCACCGATGTCAATCCTGTCACGGCGCATGCCGCGGCGATGGAGCTTGGCAAGTATTTCGAGGGACGCGAGGTGCTGGTCTGTACCCATACCGACCGTTGCCACGTCCACTCGCATTTTATCATCAACAGCGTCTCGCTGGAGGACGGACGAAAGCTCCACATCAGCGAACCAGAGCTGGTCGAGCTCAGGCTGCGCAACGATCAGGTGTGCGAGATGTTTAACCTGCCAGTATTTCAGAAAGGCCAGAAAAAGAAAAAAGTGAAATCCATGTCCACCGCGGAGTACCACGCCGCCGCGAGGGGCGAGAGCTGGAAGTTTCGGCTCATGGATGCCATTGACGAATGCATGCGCTATGCCGGAACCCGCGAGGAGTTCATCACTCTGATGCGCACCGAAGGTTACGACGTACGCTGGCAGGATTCCAGAAAAAGCATTACTTACACAACCCCCAGTGGAATGAAGTGCCGGGATGACCGGCTGCACGACGAGCGGTATCTGAAGGAGGCGATGGAACGTGAGTTCCGAATCCGAGAGAGAATTGTCCATGGAGGAATTGAAAAGGCTGAATCACCCGCAGGGTTCACTGACACAGCAAATGCCAACACAACCGGCAGTGACGACACCGCCGGACATACATCCTACGCAGGCGGAGTGGATAGAACTCATGAGTACGCTGGCCTCGATGGAGCGCCGCGTGGCCGCACAGGCGGCCCTCGTACGGGAGCTTTCCCAGAGACCGAGGACGTACCCGACCCAGGAGCAGATCACGGCGCTAGCGCGGGATGTGGCGGTAATGCGGGAGACACTGCAACAGGTTGGGAAAAGGAACGCGCGGCGTATCTCTCTCCCGCATCTGCGCCTGCCATGCCTCAGCCCGGCGTTGCTGTTAATCCCGGTGATCTTGCTGGTGCTCTGGGCAATGTGGCACAGCTGGGACACGCTCTGGAACGGACTCAGGACGATGTTCCCATGAAGGACGCCACAACCACGAATCCGTACACAGACCGGAAGATTTTCACCAAAGAGCGTGAAAAGAAAATCGCCCTCGGCCATAAGGCGGATGACCACGAGGATGAGCAAACCTGGCAGCAGACCATGTAATGGTCTACCCCGGTTATTACCCTGATATGGGAGGAAGGATTTTTTATGAGAACTGAATATGAGGAATACGGGGACACCGGAATCATTGGCGCGTATGATCCTGAAAAAGCCGTTTTTCGGCAATCAGAGGACGGCGGAATTAACACGATCTTTCGTGATTCGTCTTACTGGGACACAGAGGAAGGTTTCGTCAGTGAACGCAATATGCTAGTGGGCGGAAAAGTCTTTCACATCACCTCAGTTTTCTCCGGCAAGGCCGAGGCGACCCCAACGGACAAGCTGCTTTCCCTGGTTGACGCCGACTGTGCCAAGAATGCCCACAGCGCCTGAGATTCCAATAGACTTGCGGCGAACGGTACGGTATACTGTGGCTACCGTACCGGCTTGCCCCAATATGAAGGAGGTATGAAAACAGTGGCAAGCCAAAAATACAATATACTATACGGCAGGCTCAGCCAAGAGGACGAGCGCCAGAGTGAGAGCAATTCTATTCATAATCAGCAATTGTTTCTTCAACAATATGCAGAAGAAAACGGTTTTGGAAACACACTTTTTCTGGCTGACGATGGCTACTCCGGCACAAACTTTGATCGGCCTTCATGGAAAAAGATCATCGAGATGATCGAGCGTGGCGAGGTCGAGACGCTAATCGTCAAGGATCTCAGCCGTCTTGGGCGTGAATACCTGCAGGTAGGCCAATACACGGAAATATACTTTCCGGAAAAAGGTGTCCGCTTTATTGCCGTCAATGACAGCGTGGATTCTCTGGTGGAAAGCAGCAATGATTTTAACCCCATCCGCAACTGGGCGAACGAACTCCACGCGAAGGATACCAGCAAAAAGGTTCGCGCCATCAAAAAGATGCAGGCGGAGCGCGGTGAGCGTTTGGGCGGGAGACCGCCTTATGGCTACCGCAAGAAGGATGGCAACACCAAGGATATTGTCCCAAATGAGGAAACCGCTCCGGTGGTGCGCCGAATCTTTGAATTGTGTGCTTCGGGTAAAGGCCCGAACCAGATTGCCCGAATCCTCACAGCGGAACAGGTTCTGACACCGGCAAATTACTATTACCGCAAGACTGGCGCGTCCCATACAGGGCTGGACACGATGCGGCCGTACGCCTGGAGCAGCAGCACGGTCACCGGCATTCTCGACAACAAGGTTTATCTCGGACAAATGGCGGGACTGCGATGCACCACACTGTCTTACAAGAACAAAAAACTCATTCGGAAACCTGAAAGTGAACAGGTGCTGGTAATGAACACCCATGAGCCGCTGATTACGTTGGAGCAATGGGATATCGTACAGGAAGTGCGGCAGCATAAAAAGCGAACACCCAAACATATGGACGAACCAAATATGTTTTCCGGTCTTGCCTTCTGTGCGGACTGCGGAAAGCCGATGGTGCTGTACCGGGCGGAATCCATGAAAAAATCCCAATACTGCTTTAAATGCTACACCTATGGAAAACGCGGCAAAGACGCCTGTACGCCGCATCACATCCGGGAAGCTGATCTCATCCAGATTGTACTGGACGACCTGCGGCGGGTTACTCACTTCGCCAGGCTGAAAGAGCGGCAGTTTGCCGAGTACATCAACCAAAAAAACAGCACAGAGCTTCGGAAGGAAATAAATTCTCTGCAGAAAAATCTGGATTTCATGCGGCGCAGAAACGAAGAACTAACGACCCTGTTCAAGCGCCTCTATGAGGATAACGTTTTTGGGCGCGTGACAAATGAGCAGTTCCGGCTACTCTCCGCCGATTACAACGCGGAGCAGAAAACACTCGCGGGTTCCATTCCAGAAAAGGAAGCGCGGCTTGAAAAACTGAAAGCGTCGGCGGCTAACATGGACGCGTTTATTGAAAAAGCCAAGCGCTACACAGTCATAGATGAGCTGACACCGGAGCTGCTGCGGCTGTTCATCCAGCGCATTGAGGTAGGAGAACGTGCTAAGAAATATTCGCACTCATCTGCTCAAAGTATCCGGATTGTCTACAGGGACATCGGTGCGATGGACAGCGCGATGGAAGATGGGGAAAAGCAACCGCACATGGCGCCACCTATCAGAAACAAAGAAGATATTATAAAATTACTGGCATAAAACACAAGGAGCGGACGGCTTCCGCCGCCCGCCCCTTGTGATAACGTCAGGTCACAAAATGCACCTATGAACGCTATCAGAATGGCTTCAAGGCTTTTTGCTTGGTGGAGAATGGGAGACTCAAACTCTCAACCTCCTGCGTATGAAGCAAGATTGATAATCTTAAAAGCCTTGGAAATAAGCACTTTCAAGGTTTCTTCAATTTTAGATATCAATAAAAACCACCTGCAGCCAGCTTTTGCCGCAATTTTGCCGTACAGAATTTCTTGAGGGAACAGAGTCAAATAGAGAAAACGGTGGCTGCAATGACAGTTATAAAGAATCAATCGCTCGGCGTACCTGGGGAGGCAATTAATAAGTGAACGCGGTAATAATTATGGCGGTTTATTGGCAATCAGCAGCGCGTATTCTATAAACGAGAGCGGAACAGGTTTCCCAAGTGCTGCATTCCGATCTCAATTTTTTCCGGCAGAACTGCCGAAAAACTGAGCCGCATTGCATTTGTTCCCTTACCGGGGTCCGTGTAGAATCCTTCGCCCGCTACGTAAGCCACCTTCCGCTGAATCGCTTCTGGGAGTAACTCCTTAGTATCGAGTCCACCCGGAAGCTCTACCCAGGTAAAAAGGCCGCCGTCCGGATATGTATGCCGCGTTCCCTCCGGAAAGTATGTATCGAGGCACTCCATCATCTTGTTACATCGTTCTCTGTGTATTTGGCAGATTTTTTTCAGATGGTCCGGATAGTAGCCGCGGTGGAAGAACTCGGCGCATAAGACCTGGGTCAGCATACTGGTATGGGAAATCGTGGCCGTCTGGATTTGAAAGAACAGTGAAATCAACTCCCTTGTGGCAAGAACATATCCAAGTCTTGCACCGGGGGAGAATATTTTCGAAAAGCTGTTTGCCAGCACGGTGTTTCCGGTCTGATCGAATGTTTTGATCGGTGGCAGATCCGTGCCGGAATAGCGGATATCCCGATAGGGATCATCCTCCAATATGATGACGTCGTACTGACTACCCAACTCCGCCAGCTTCTTCCGGCGATCCACGGGAAGGGTTTTACCGGTGGGATTCTGGAAAGTGGGAACTACATAGATGATTTTCGGGTGAAACTGTTTGATCTTTGCCTCAACGTCATCCAGAATCATTCCGAAATCATCGCATTCGACGGAAACGCATCTGGCCTGAAACATTTCAAAGACTTCCACACAGTGGACGAAGGTGGGCGTTTCAACCAAAATGACATCTCCGGGATTAATAAAAATCTGGCAGATCAAATTCATGGTCTCTAGACCACCGGTGGTAATCAAGACACGCTCGGGATCACAGTCAATTTCCTTTGGCTCCAGGAGGTACTTGCAAATTGCCTCCCGCAAAGGCAGATATCCCTGTGGATTACCATACTGCAATGCCGTAATGCTCAGCGCCGGATCAGCCATTACATCGTTACAGATCTTGTGCAGTGCGTCGACAGGCAAAGCCTCTTTGGCCGGTGCGCCGCCGCCGAAAGAGATTATATTCGGATCCGTCATAGCACCGAACAGATCCCGGATAATCGTGGCGGTTCCCTCCATCGTTTTGATTCTATCCGCAAACTTTGGCAAAGTAAGACCCCCTTTTTAGTTGAGGATGTTCTTCACGGCAGATTGAAATGCAGCCGTCAGAACTGTGGCGTCCATCCCCATTGTGACGCTGTCGAAACCCATGTTAAAGTATTCCTTTGCAGACGCTTCGTCTGGAGCAAAAATGAAAGAAAATTTTCCCGCGTTTTTGCAGACGCTCTGAATATGTCGGATTGCTCCCCGGACTTCGGGATCGGAGAGCTGTCCCGGCTTCCCCATGGCGGCGGATAAGTCGAAAGGACCGACGAAAATGCCGTCAATTCCCTCCGTTGCGACGATTTTCTCCAGGCTGTTCAGGCACTCCAGTGTCTCACACTGAGGCAGCAGCATCGTTTCCCGGTTTGATATTTCAAAATAGTTTTCCAGTCCATGAGTGGCGTAGTCTTCAAACCAAAATCCGCTGCCAGACGTATTTGCAACGCCGCGCTTACCAAGCGGCATATATTTGCCGTATTCCACAATCTGCTCTGCTTCCTGCACCGTTTTAACATTTGGGATGACCAGCCCCATTACCCCCACATCCAACAGCCTTAAAATGGCGGACCGGGAAATTTCCGATACGCGCGAAAACGGTGTCAGTCCGTACAGCTTTGCCGCCCGTACGAAGTCCACTGCACTCTGAGGGTTAAAAGGGCCGTGTTCCGTGTCGATAATCATGTAATTCAAGCCGGAGAGCCCTAAACATTCTGCAACGGTTGTGCTGCCTGTTTCAAAGAACGTTCCCAGTGTTTTCTTCCCGTTTAATATGGCATCTTTGACTGCGTTTTTCATATTGAATTCCCCCTGCCCTCTTTTTTTCTGCCCATTTACAGCTTTTCCATTCCAAAACGGATGCGGATGATCGATACGATTTCTTCACAAGTTATCCCGAAAAAACAGACAGATCTGAGGATAACCGTATCAATAATTCAGAGAGTCCCTACCGCATCCGTTTCGTGGCGCTGCGTAGGGACCTCTGTTGTCGGTCCGTGCGGACAGACCGTGTTTACCTGATTGTTTTGATTATACTTTAGTCCGTTATCGGGGTCAAGCCTGTCACATGTACGATTTACCGTTGTATAACTCGTTGATGGTAATTGCCTTATTGGAGTTGTGAGATCTTTTCGCATAGGAGACACCCCGGCAATCCACGCGGCCTGGCTCCCGCCGTGTACCGGCAAGCTGTCAGAGGTCTGGCTGCTTAAAAATTTGGGTGTTCTGGCTCTGCACTGTTTGTTACCTCTTCAATTCTCCGCTTGTTAACTGGCACAAAAAGCATTATGGAGTGCGCGATATTTTTGGCTTGACGCAGATGTGACTCTCCTGTATAATCATAATTTAATCAAATGAATAATTTTAGATCAAAATGGTTCAAATATAACTAAATAGAAATTAAAAGCAAGGGCGCTTATCCGATGAGTCAACTCATCCATAAGCGCTTTTTTATATGCTTTCGGCCTGCGGAAGTTGATTTTACTATAGAGAACAGAATGAAGAGGCGCTCAATATAGCGGCTGCAAAGTGCTGGGGCAGTCAATGAGCCGTGTTAGAGTTGGATTCCTGCATTCATGCACCGTTTCTGATTGAACGACAGTGCAGCGGCTTCCTGTGCGAAAGGGCAGGCTGTTGAACGGAAAGAAAGAAGGAAGGTTATGGGAAAAACTTATGACGCCATCGTAATTGGTTCTGGAGTACTGGGAGCATCTGTGGCTGCGCAACTGGCTGAAGGCGGCTATCGGGTGCTGATTTTGGAACGCGGAGATGCCGCCGGGGGGGCGTCAGGCGGAAATCTCGGACAGATCTCGATTACTGACCGATGCGAACCCTGGCATATGGATCTTGCGTTGCGCTCTCTGGACTATTATCGCTCTGTGCTTTGCCCGGAGTTCCACACTGAATACGAGGAAACGGGCGGAAGCGTTGCTATAGAGGGAGCGGATCAACTGGACGGAGCGCGAATTGCTTTGAAGCAGATGCGCGATTTTGGAATTCAGGCCGACCTTTATTACGGAGAAGATATTCACAAGGTGGAACCAAACTTGGCGCCTGAGGCAATGGATGCCTTGCTTTATTGTCCGATTGAGGGGAAACTGAATCCGTTTTTGACAACTTTGGCATTTTTGGAAAAAGCAAAGCGGGCGGGGGCAGAGTTTTTGCCCCATACACCGGTGCTCTCCTTCCAAAAGCAGGGAAAACGTATCACCGGCGTACAGACGCCCAATGCAGTTTACTCAGCGGAGTGGGTGATGAACTGTACCGGCCCGCGAGCGGCTTTCGTGGGAGAAATGGCCGGAGTGCCCATTCCAATTCGGTTTCACAAGGGTACGGCGTTTGTTTCCCATCCGGTTCCGCATCTGATTAATGGACCTGTGGTGGGCGCGGGATTTTTCCCAAAGCCGTTTGCTGTTCGGCCCAGACGATCCATCGGATTTGGAGCTGTGCAGACAGCAGATGGAAGCATTGTGATTGCCCAGTCAACTGAAGAATGCGAGAGTGACGACCGCTCGGTGAATATGCCGTCGCTCCAGCTGGTGGCAAGACGGTTCCTCCACTTTTACCCTCAGCTTCAGGATTTGCAAATTGTCCGGGCCTGGGCGGCTGTCACCACCTATACGGAAGATAACCTTCCGGTATTTGGATGCAGTGCGGAGGCTAAGAACTTCTTTACAGTGGCAGGGTTCAAGGGAGCATTTACTGTAGCACCTGCTGTGGGTATGCTTGCAAAGGAGGCATTGGAAGGGCACCTTGCCGAGGAGTATCGCTGCTTTAGCCCCGATCGGAACATGGATCGAGAGCCTGCCGCTTGGGCAATGGTCTAAAAGAAAACCCCCATCGGCAAAGACTCTTAACGAAAGTATATTGCCTGGCGCAATTGAGCCGGAGAGAAAGAAGGTCAGTTATGAACCGTATAGAACAGCATCCGTTTTTGGAAGTTCCACAGAGACGGGGCTTGGTCTTTTATTACAATCAGCGGGCGGTACCTGCTTTGGAAGGAGATACTATAGCCGCGGCCCTGACGGCCAATGGAATCCGTGCCTTCAGAGAAACCAGAAAGCGAAAGGAATCGCGCGGAATGTTTTGCGGGATCGGGCAATGCGGGGACTGTATGATGGTGGTCAATGGAAAACCCAACGTACGGACCTGCGTGACGCTGGTTGAAGATGGAATGCGCGTAGAGACACAAATCGGACTTGGAGGGGACTCCCATGAAACAGTATGATGTCATTGTGGTC
>QKDF01000052.1 GCA_003245395.1 Clostridia bacterium | reverse complement strand
GTATACCGGAGCATAGCCGTCGGGAACCGTGGTCTCGGTCAGAGTAAAGTTGTTGCCCGAGGGGATATTGCTGAATGTCACTACACCGCTAATTGTATTCTGGCCCGGAGCCTGGCCTGGATTCTGACCTCGATTCTGACCTGAACTGTAGACGACACTCTGGGTTATGATGGAAGAAGTTGCCGTCTCAGACCAGTCACCGCAGGACAGGGTGAATTGGGCGCCGTTCTGGGCGCTGATTTGCAGATCGCCATTATCGTTCGTGGAATAAGCCATTTTGTTGAACGTCAGACTGCCGCTCAGCCCCTTTACCGTGGGGCTTGTGAAAGAGGCATCCGCCTCCGTAATCGCATTCGTCGTCTCATTTAGAACGACTAGAACGACGTAGTGCAAAACTGCGGAATTGTTTGTAACGTATGCGGCCGATGAGCTAAATCCGTCAAAAGCGGTATTCAGCTGGATCTGATAGTCAAATTCATACGTGTTCGTCCCTGCCTCAGCATCGGAAGTCACCGCGTCGCTCTGTGACAGGTTCCAGGTCAGAGTATTTGTGGACGTATCAAAATCAGACGTATTATTCTTGCCTTCTGCCACAGGAATGGCGGCAACATAGGAAATATGATCGCCCATCACGTCGGTAACCGTCCAGGGAATAGCCTTGGTCTTAATGGTCTGCTGAATGGTCGTAAATGCGCTGTCCAGACCGCCGGTGGTCGCAGCAAAGAAGTGGCTGCTGTCCGACGCAATGCTGTTTTGTAGCCAAGTGTTGGGCGAATCTGTCCCGAAGCCGATGGCAAACAGTTCCGCAGAGTTTTTCACTGTAGTTGCCGCAGTTATGGCGCTGCTTTGCGCAGTTCCGTCGGGCTTGTTGGGTTCACCGTCCGTCACAAGGATAACGTATTTGTTCGCAATGGAACTGACGTTTCCGTCGTTCAGCAGATCTGCCGCCGTATTCAGTCCGGCATACAGATTGGTGCCGCTCGCCAGATGTGTGGTGGTAAACGTTATATTACCGTCAGTTTCGCTCGGAGTAATATCGTTCTGTTCAGAGACGGCATTTTTAAAAGAGCTGAGGTTGTTCTCGTGCCCGGTACCGTCATTGGAGACATCCACCCAGGACTGCTGCTGTACAGCGGTGGAGTTAAAGGTCACCAGAGAAAGCATGCGGACAGGATCATTGTTCACTGCCCCCACGTTTGCGTAGGCATCGGCAAACGAGTTGATGGCGGATGCGGCCGCGTTGATCCGGGTGTCGTTGGAATATCCGCCGGAGCCGTCAGGGGTCATGCCGTAGGTATCGTCTCCGTTATGTTGGTCGTAGTTGGCGACATTGCTGTCCGCGTCGGCAACAGGCTGACCGTAGCCATCGCTTCCTACCCGATAGTTATAGCCGCTACCGTCCACCGCCCACTGCATGCTCTTGGAGGTGTCCAGTACAACGACGACCGCCGCATCGGGCGCCAGATTCAACTGGGAAAGATTTTCTTTGGTGGTCACAAGGAGCTGG
The DNA here is from genome assembly GCA_003245395.1 of Clostridia bacterium. Lineage (GTDB taxonomy): Bacteria > Bacillota > Clostridia > Oscillospirales > Oscillospiraceae > Oscillibacter. Next base: position 7,113 of record QKDF01000052.1, on the reverse strand, counting down.
ATATTGAACATGTTTTCCGTATCCGTCCCCGTTACCGTCTTTTTGACTGCCACATCGTAACCGGTATCGCTTGCCGGGGTTCCGTCCGCGTTGTAATAAGAGGTGGTTGCCGGAGTATCCCCCGTTTCTCCTCCTGCTACAATCTGGCTTTCGCTGCTGAAGGGTTCTTCTACAGCAAAGGCCGTCACTTGCAGCAGGGACAGGGACATGATAACCGCCAGAAATACTGCCAGCGTCTGTCTTCCGTGCTTTTTATTTTTTGCCATGATTTCGCTCTCCTTTCAGTTGTGAGACCGAAATATGTGGCAGCCAGGCGGACATGGCGTTCTGCTTTAGTCCCCAGGCTTTGCGCCCCGCGGTTTCCCAACGGTTAGCCCTTTCAACTATTTCCTATTCCTCTCTTATGTCCTGCTTTTTTATATCACGCAGCTCTCTGCGGGATTTCACGTTTTTTGTCGGAGAAGGTGCCTTTTTTAGCACTCATTTGCCCCACCTTCCCCCATCAGCGCACTGTTCATTAAAAACAGCAATTCCAGTGCACTGCGAAAGCTCTCCTCCCGTCGCTGCTCCTGCCAGACCACAGAGCCTTGCCAGCTGGCATTCTGGCGAAAAATAATTTTCACCAAAAAGGTGGCGAGCTTTCCCTTTGGCTCCGCTTGATCCGGCCGGATGTTAAACGACGGCATTAAGACCGGTGCAAAGGATCGCGTCTCGTTAAAAGATTGGGGAAAGCGCATTTCATCCAACAAGCCGTCGATCTGAAGAATCAGCTGCATCAAGCTCTCAAACTGTACTGCACCGCTGAGATAGGGGCTGAATGCTCTGCCTTCCGGTATGCTGTTTCGATAGGAGTCGATACATATAATGGTCGTACGATACTCGTTTGAAATAATTCGACTCTGCAAAATAGCACCCCATCTCTTTAGATTATAACTGAAGTATAGCATGTCAAGGTTACAAAATAGGATACATTTGTAAAAAATGCTTTCCAAAAGTATAAAAATTACTGGAAACTTTTAAATTTTTTCAAATGTCTTCACAAGCCAAATGACCACAAATACAGCTTGTGTTCCGCCCCAAAACCCTCTCTGCGGCAAGGAACAAGTTTGCGCTATATTCTATTACTGGGTGTCTGTGCATAATGTATTTGCTCATTTATAAGTAAAAAACCGGATATTGCACCCATAAATCGGTGCAATATCCGGTTTGATCGGGTTATATCCTATGCTATCAATTGATCCAAGCGATCACTTTAATAACTGATTACTTCCTGGGATGATTGATCTGCGCCTGCGCGGCAGCCAGCCGGGCAATGGGAACGCGGAAAGGAGAACAGGAGACATAGTTCAGACCAACATTATGGCAGAACTCCACGGAGGTGGGATCGCCGCCGTGCTCGCCGCAGATGCCCAGGTGCAGGTCAGGACGGGTCTTGCGGCCCAGCTCCACGGACATCTTCACCAGCTTGCCCACACCGTTCTGATCCAGGTGGGCGAAGGGGTCGGACTCGTAGATCTTCTTCGTATAGTAGGCGTCCAGGAACTTGCCTGCGTCGTCGCGGCTGAAGCCGAAAGTCATCTGGGTCAGGTCGTTGGTGCCGAAGGAGAAGAACTCGGCCTCCCGGGCGATTTCATCGGCTGTCAGAGCGGCACGGGGGATCTCGATCATGGTACCGACCTCGTACTTCATGTCGGTGCCGGCGTCGCGGATCAGCTTGTCGGCGGTGGCAATCACCACGTCCTTGACGTACTTAAGCTCCTTCACCTCGCCAACCAGGGGGATCATGATATACGGCGAGACGGTGTAAACGCCCTTTTTGGTGACGTTGATGGCGGCATTGATGACAGCGGTGGTCTGCATTTCGGCGATCTCCGGATAGGAGACGGCCAGACGGCAGCCACGATGACCCATCATGGGATTGAATTCATGTAAACTGGAAATAACATTCTTCAGGCGCTCCACAGTAATACCCAGCTCACCGGCGATTTCTTCGATATCGGCCTCCTTGGTGGGCAGGAACTCGTGCAGGGGAGGGTCCAGGAAGCGGATAATAACGGGGCAGCCTTCCATGGCTTCATAGATGCCCTCAAAGTCGCTCTGCTGATAGGGCAGCAGCTTTGCCAACGCCTTCTTGCGGTCATCTACATTTTCAGCCACGATCATCTCGCGCATGGCTTTGATGCGCTCACCCTCGAAGAACATGTGCTCGGTGCGGCACAGGCCAATGCCTTCGGCGCCGAAGCTGCGGGCCTGAGCAGCATCCCGGGGCGTGTCGGCGTTGGTATAGACCTCTAGCTTGCGATACTCGTCAGCCCAACCCATCAGGCGGCCGAAATAGCCGGAGTTGGGGTCGGCGGGCACGGTGGCAATCGCCTCGCCGTAAATGTTGCCGGTGGAGCCGTCCAGGGAGATCCAGTCGCCTTCCTTATAAACGTTTCCGCCCAATGTGAACTGCTTTTTCACGTAGTCCACCACGATGTCGCCGCAGCCGGATACGCAGCAGGTGCCCATGCCGCGGGCAACCACGGCAGCGTGAGAGGTCATACCGCCGCGAACTGTCAGGATGCCCTTGGCAACCTGCATGCCCTCGATATCCTCGGGAGAGGTCTCCAGACGGACCAAAATCACCGTTTCGCCCCGGTCGTGCCATGCCTTGGCGTCCTCAGCCGAGAAGACCACACGGCCGCAGGCTGCGCCGGGAGAGGCGGCCAGGCCCTTGCCGATGGCGGCAGCTTTCTTCAGAGCCCCGGTGTCGAACTGGGGATGGAGCAGAGAGTCCAGCTGTTTGGGTTCCACGCGGCAAACGGCTTCCTTCTCGGTGATCATACCTTCGTCCACCAGATCCACTGCCACCTTCAGCGCGGCGGCAGTCGTACGCTTGCCATTGCGGGTCTGCAGCATGTAGAGATTGCCGTTTTCAATGGTGAACTCCATGTCCTGCATGTCCCTATAGTGCTTTTCCAGCCGGTCGGCAATGTCGGCGAACTGCTCGTAGACCTCGGGCATCTCATCTTTGAGCTTGCTGATGGGGGAGGGAGTCCGCACGCCGGCCACCACATCTTCGCCTTGTGCGTTGATCAGGTACTCGCCAAACAAAGCCTTTTCGCCGGTGGCGGGGTTGCGGGTAAAGGCCACACCGGTGCCGGAGGTATTGCCGGAGTTGCCGAACACCATGGACTGCACGTTGACGGCGGTGCCCCAGTCATAGGGGATCTCGTTCATGCGGCGATAAACGTTTGCGCGGGGATTGTCCCAGGAACGGAACACGGCCTTTACGGCCTCCATCAGCTGCACCTTGGGCTCCTGGGGGAAGTCCACGCCCTTTTCCTTCTTGTAGAACTCCTTGAACAGAACCACCAGCTGCTTCATATCGTCGGTATCCAGCTCGATATCCTGCTTGACGCCCTTCTTCTCTTTGACGTCGTCGATAATCTCCTCAAAACGCTTCTTGGACAGCTCCATCACCACGTCGGAGAACATCTGAATGAAGCGGCGATAGGAGTCATAAGCAAAGCGGGGATTGTTGGTGAACTTGGCCAGACCTTCCACGACGGTGTCGTTCAGACCCAGATTCAGGATGGTGTCCATCATACCCGGCATGGAAGCACGGGCGCCGGAACGGACGGAGACCAGCAGGGGATTTTCGGGATCAGCGAACTTCTTGCCGCAGATTTCCTCCATCTTGGCCAGATACTCATAGATCTGTGCCTGGATGTCGTCGTTGATCTGACGCCCATCATTATAGTATTGGGTGCAGGCCTCTGTACTGATAGTAAAACCCTGAGGCACCGGCATTCCGGCCAGGGTCATTTCGGCAAGATTGGCGCCCTTTCCGCCCAGCAGTTCCCGCATGTCCTTGTTGCCTTCACTAAAGAGATATACGTATTTTTTTCCCATATTCATTCCTCCATATGACACTGCTACAAGGTAAAAAATTTGTTAAACGATTACAAAAAATCGCCTATTAATTATTATAAAATGGTTCATTTTGAAATACAATGCACGAATGACATAAGAAAGGCAATTGTTTTTTAGGGCTTTCAACAAATCTCTAATTTTTCCATGTATTTGGCATTTTATAGAAATAAATATACACAATATCATTTTAGACAATTTTATGGTATGATACCCACAAAGCGTCAAAAAGCGCCTGCCCGCAAGAGAAAATCAGCTGGCTGCGGGGGAATTAAAAATAAACGATTAAATAGATCAACGTACCGCCGGAGGGCGGACAGAGGGAGGAAGGCACATGGCCGGACCGGAGTTGAAAGAAAACGAAACAGCGGCGGAGCGTATCCGTGCGGCGGCAGAGCGGGGAATGCTGTCCCATGCGCTGCTGTTTACCGGCCCGGGCGACCGGGCGGGAGCCGCCCGGTTTGCCGCAGCCGCCATGGAGTGCACCTCCTCCGGCGAAAAACCCTGCGGGGTGTGTGCCGGATGCCGCAAAGTTTTTCAAGGAATTCATCCGGACGTCACGGCAGTGCGGGACGCGGAGCATAAAAATCTTGCGGTGGATATCGTGCGGGGCGTTCGTACCGATGCCTATATCCGCCCCAATGAAGGCGCTCGGAAGGTATATATTTTTGAAGACTGCTCCGTACTGACGGATCAGGATCAGAACGTCCTGCTGAAGGTTGTGGAAGAGGGACCGCCCTACGCGGCGTTCTGCTTCTGCGCGGAAAATCCATCTGTGGTGCTGCAGACGCTGCGCTCCCGGTGCGTAGAGATCCGACTTCATCCCGCGGGGGAGACACAGACACCGGCAGATGATGCGGCGCAAGCGCTGTGCCGGGCAGTCAGCAGCCGCAGGCGGGGCGCCGTAACCGAACTGGCAGTGCGCATGGAAAAGCAGAAAACCTCGCGGGAGGATCTGCAGGCAGTACTGGAGCAGGCCTGCGCACTTTTTGCGCGTGGCCTCTTGTGCCTGTATGGGTGTTCTGAGGGTGAATTTTCGGAGGAAACTGCCGCGCTGACCTTAAAAAACTTGACAAAAACGCAGATTATGCACACAATAGAAATATTGCAAAAGTATCGCCGGGAATGTGCCTACAATGTGGGACCCAACCATGTGCTGGGCGCTCTGGCGGTGGAATTGGAGGGTATCCTTTGACCGAGGTAATCAGCGTCCGCTTTCGTGGCGGCTGTAAGAATTATTATTTTGACCCCAACGGCACCGCATATAAAATGGGGGACCAGGTAATTGTGGAGACTGCCCAGGGGGCGGAATTTGCCACCTGTACGGAGGGCAACCATGAGGTGGAGGACGACTCCATTGTCCGCCCTCTTTGCGCCGTATTGCGTCTGGCGACGGAGAACGACCGCCGTACGGTGGAATATAACCGCCGGCGGGAGAGCGAAGCGTTTGACGTCTGCGAAAAAAAGATTGTCGAGCACGGACTGGAGATGAAGCTGGTCAACGTATCCTGCAATTTCGAGGGCAACAAGATCGTCTTTTACTTCACCGCCGACGGACGCGTGGATTTCCGGGAGCTGGTGCGGGATCTGGCCGGTGTGTTCCGCGCCCGGATCGAACTGCGCCAGATCGGTGTCCGGGATGAGGCCAAAATGGTGGGCGGCCTGGGTATCTGCGGACGGCCATTTTGCTGTTCGCAGTTTTTGGACAGCTTTCTGCCTGTATCCATCAAAATGGCAAAAACACAGAACCTGTCTCTGAATCCCAGTAAAATTTCCGGCACCTGCGGTCGGTTGATGTGCTGCCTGAAGTACGAGCAGAATGCTTATGAAGACGCCATTCGGCGCATGCCCAAGAATGAGTCCTTCGTCCAGACGCCGGACGGCCCCGGCAACGTGAGAAATGTGGATCTGCTGCGGGAGACGGTCAAGGTCAGCCTGGACAATGCCCCGGAGTCCCCTAAGTGTTACCACAATTGTGAAATTTGCGTTCTGCGCAACGGCAAGGGCAGCCGGGAAGGCATTGAGGTGCCCGCCGACCGTCCGGCCCGCTATGTGGAGGAGCATCACGAGGAGGAGGAAATCAGCCCGGTGATGACCTCTATGTTCTATCAGAATGAGCAGTTGGACGAGTTGCCTGCCCGGGAGAAGATCACCCCGCCGGAAGATGGGGAGAAAAAATCCCGCCGCCGCCACAGAGGCGGGCGGGGCCGGAAAGGGCCCGGCGGCGAAAAAAAGCCGGAGACACCCCAGCCCTCAACACCCAAGGCATCCCAGCCTCCCCGGCAGAAGCCCCAGCTGCCTAAACAGGCTCCGGCGGCCAAACAGACGGCTGCGGGCGAAGCGCGCGCTGCTGAAGACAAGGACAGTGCTTCCCGTCGTCGGCATCATCGGGGCGGGCGCCGCCGCAAGAGCGGCAGCAGTGGGGCACCGACAAAAGACGAATAAATTCCGCGAGGGGAGAGGGCGCGTCCCTCTCCTTCTTTTGGCTGAAACATGATGGAGGTCCGATATGGGAAAATTTGACGGCGTATTGCTGGCCAGTGATTTCGACAACACTTTGATCTATACGGAGGAAGCGCTCCGCAGCGGAGCTCCGATCCCGCCCCTATCGGGGAAAAATCGGGCTGCGCTGGAGTATTTCATGGGCGAAGGCGGCCGCTTTACCATCTCCACCGGGCGTGCCTATGCCGCGTTTGAAAAGTTGGCTCCGCTGATCCCCATGAACACGCCCTGTGTGATCTGCAATGGAGCCGCAATCTATGATTTCTCCAAAGAGGAGTACCTGGAGACCGCTCTGCTGACGGAGGACACCCGCTGGCGCGGCCAGGCGGTGCTGGACGCTTTCCCCACCGTGGCGGTGGAGGCATACCATATTGACAATGTGATCCACGCTGTCCAGCCCAATTCCATCACCCACGCCCATGAGCATCTTACCGGTGTGAACGTGGTGGAGCGCCCGACGTTGATGGATGTCCCCATGCCATTGGGGAAATTGCTGTTCGAGGAGGATCACCAGCAGCTTTTACAGGTGGAGGCTTTTCTTCGGGAGCGGGGCTGGGCCGAGGATTATGAATTGATTTACTCCGGCCGGACGCTGCTGGAGATGACTGCCCGGGGAGCCAACAAGGGCGGCATGGTACGCAAGCTGGCGCAGCGGTTTGGAGTGGCTTCGGAACACATCTACTGCATCGGGGATGA
>QKDF01000001.1 GCA_003245395.1 Clostridia bacterium | reverse complement strand
TCTGTTCCTCCGTAGTTTCTTGAATTTTGAATCAAGTTTTGTGAAATTGTTCACTCATCGCTAAGATTATATAGAATGGGTGGATAAATTGCAAGTAAAGAACTCAAAAATGAAAGAAATGTGCAAGTTAAGCCAAACGGAGAGCAAGATTGTTCCTGACCGATCTTGCTGTGGAAAATATTCAAAGGCCGCACCTTTCAGTGCGGCCTTTGAACGGAAGAGAAAAGAGAGAAAGGAAAGAAAATGAAAGGGACCTGCCGAGGAGGGGGGGCCTGACGCCCCACCGCGCTCTCTCTTGAGGTTGCGTTTAGGATAGCACTCAAATTTGAAAACAATCTTGAATTTTTAAAAACAGTTTGTGAACATCTATAAAAATTATGCCCAAAATCAAGTAAAATTGGAAAAATATTTTATAAAATTTGATTTGAGACAGGTTTTTAGTTGATTTTAAGATCCGATTAAGATATACCTCTATAATGGATACGCACGAGACAAAAAGCCGAGGAGGGTATTTTTGTGATAGAAGTAAAAAACCTGGTGAAGCGTTACGGTGACCATTATGCCGTGGATCATCTGAGCTTTACGGTGGAGGACGGCCGCATTTTTGGTTTCTTGGGACCGAATGGTGCGGGTAAATCCACAACAATGAATATTATCACCGGATATTTGGCCGCAACAGAGGGACAGGTCATCATCGAAGGGCACGACCTGTCGGAAGAGCCGGAGGAGGCCAGACGCTGCGTCGGCTATCTGCCCGAGCTGCCGCCGCTGTACATGGACATGACAGTGCTGGAGTACCTGCAGTTTTGTGCGGAGTTGAAAAAACTGCCCCGCCAGGAGCAGGAAGAGCAGGTCGGAAAGGTCATTTCTCTGACGCATCTGGAGGATATGAGCCGCCGTCTGATCCGGAACCTGTCGAAAGGCTATCGGCAGCGGGTAGGTCTGGCACAGGCCATTCTGGGCTTTCCGAAGATCATCATTCTGGATGAGCCCACCGTCGGTCTGGACCCCAAACAGGTGGTGGAAATCCGCGATCTGATTCGCCATCTGGCCAAAGACCACACGGTGATCATCAGTTCCCACATCCTTTCCGAAATCCGGGCGGTGTGCGACCATGTGCTGATTATCCGCAAGGGACGGCTGGTTGCCTGCGATACGCCGGATGAGCTGGAGGAAAAACTCTCTGCAAGCGACCGGATCGAATTGGTGGCAAAAGCCTCCAAGGAGAAGGCCGAGCAGATACTGCTGGGAATTCCGGGAATTACGGGTCACACGGCCACCGAACTCACCGACGATACGGTGCGGCTGGAGGTGACCACGGTAGGCGACCTGCGGGAGGAGCTGTTTTATGCTTTTGCCAAGGCCGAATGCCCTCTGCTGGAGATGCGTCCGCAAATGGCCTCTTTGGAAGACGTGTTCCTGGATCTGACAGACGACGACGATGCGGTTGCCACAAAGGCTGCGGCTCTGCTGAACGGCAAGGCGGACGCTGAGGCCGGCGGAAAGGAAGAATCTCAGGTTGAAGCGGCGGAAGATCTCACCGGCGAAACCGAAGAAGAGGAGGAAGCGTCTAAATGAAAGCCATCTATAAGCGCGAAGTGAATGCATACTTCAATTCCATGATCGGATGGATTTTCGTGGCCGCTCTGACCGTGTTTATCGGCATCTATTTCATGGCCTTTAACCTGTTCCGCGGATACACATACATCTCTTACGCACTCAACAGCTCCATGATCGTCTTTTTGGTGATGATCCCCGTTCTGACCATGCGTTCCCTGGCCGAAGAGCGGCATACGAAAACGGATCAACTGCTGCTCACGGCGCCCACCTCGGTTACCTCTGTGGTGCTGGGAAAATATTTTGCCATGCTGACGATCCTGGCCTTGCCGGTGCTGATCGCCTGCCTGTGTCCTCTGATTATCAAAATGAACGGAACTGCCCATCTGCGGGCAGATTATGCCGCTCTGCTGGCATATTTCCTGCTGGGTGCTGTTGAAATTGCAGTGGGCGAGTTGATTTCTGCTCTGACGGAGAGCCAGATCATCGCCGCGGTGGGGACGTTCTGCATCCTTCTGATGCTTCACCTGTGGGATGGACTGGTTGGATTTTTGCCTTCCAATGCCTCCGGGTCTCTGGCTGGAGTGCTGGTGGTGCTGGTTTTGATCTGCTTTCTGCTCAACGCCTTGTCGAACAACTGGAAGATCACGACCGGTGCGCTGGCAGCGGGTGTGATTGCCACCCTGGGGTTTTACCTGCACAACTCTGCCACTTTTGAGAATCTTCTGCCCAATACCCTGAAGAAGTTTTCTCTTCTGTCGGCGTTTGATGCCTTTGCCACCGACCATGTGTTTGACATCTCGGGGGCGCTGCTGTATTTGTCTTTGATCGCTCTTCTGACTTTCCTGACTGTTCAGGTAATTCAGAAGCGGCGTTGGAACTGAGGAGGTGCCCTGATGCGTTTGTTTGAGAAAAAAGAGACGGAAAAGGAGACCTCTCCTGCCGGTAAAAGCGTCAAGGAGCTGCTCTCCCGTCATTCTTCCCGCAAGGGCGCCTATTCCGCGGGGCTTGTGGCCCTGGCGGTGGTAGCCGTTCTGGTATTTAATTTGATTATCGGGCAGCTGCCCGCATCCAAGATGCAGATCGATCTGACGGATTCCAAGATCTATAACATCACCCAGACCTCCAAGGACTATCTGAGCAACATTGACAAGGATGTGGAAATCCACGTTCTGGCGGACAAAAGCTCAGTGGATTCCCGCATTGTGCGGTTTTTGGATAAATACGTATCGCTTTCCAAGCATCTGACCTTGGACTATATCAATCCGACGGTCTACCCCTCCGCGCTGACTACCTATAATGCGGACTCAAATACCATTGTGGTTTCCAGTAAGGATACCGGCCGTCAGGAGACCATCAACATCAGTGATATTATTGGATATGACCAGATGGCCTATCTGACCTCCCAGCAGTACACCGAGACCAGCTTCGACGCCGAGGGACTGCTGACCTCCGCCATTGACGGAGTGCTGACCGATTCCACCCGTAAGGCATATGAGACCACCGGTCATGATGAAACGGCCATGCCTATGGACGTGGAGTCCCGTTTGAGTAAGGTGCACATGTCTGTTGACACAGTGAATCTGCTCACCGACGGCGGAATCCCCAAGGACTGCGATCTGCTGGTCATCAACGACCCGTCCAAGGATCTGGCCAACGATGAACTGACCATGCTCGAAACTTATCTGGCCGGCGGCGGACAGGTGGTCTACTGCATGGCGGCGAAGGATCTTTCTCTGCCCAATTTTGAAAAGCTCTGCGCGGATTACGGCCTGAATGTCGTCTCCGGCATGATCGCGGATACCCAGCGGTACTATCAGAACAACCCCTATTTGTTCTTCCCCGTGGTGGACAACTCCGTGGATGCCGCGTCTTCTATCACCAGCGATGCCACACTGCTGTTCTATGCCTCCCGCGGCATGACGGTGGGAACTCCCACCCGGACCACCATCACCGTCAGTCCCTTCCTGTCCACTTCTGCCAACGGCATTGCCGTGGTGGATGAGGACCACAGAACGGCAGGAACTTATGTGGTGGGCGCTGTGGCTACGGAAAAAATCGACGACAACACCACTGCCCCCTTCACGGCTTATGGTGCGACCTCTCTTATTAATTCCCAGATTACAAGCAGCTTTTCCAATGTGGAGAACAACGACCTGTTTGTTGAATCGGCCACCGTGGGCTTCAAGGATATTTCCTCTATCAGCATTTCTCCGGTCAGTCTGAGCGAGGAATATAACACTGTTACCACCGGCGGGCTGTGGGGAATTCTGTTTGTCTTTGTGATCCCGATGGCTGTACTGGCTGCCGGATTTGTCCGCTGGGTTCGCCGGCGCAGGCTGTAAAAGAGGAGAACTGGCATGAATGCAAAGCAAAAACGGACGTTCAAAATCCTGATTATACTTCTTCTTGTACTGATTGCCATTTTGGCGACCGTGCGGATCGTGAACGACCGCAAGGAAAAAAAGACACAGGAGGAAGCTCAGGCGGCCGCCACCTCCGGCCAGCTGACTGACAACGGGACGGTCTATACCGCCATCACGTACAACAATGGGACTGCCACGCTGTCCTTTGCAACCGATACGGATGGAAACTGGTATTGGACCAATGACGAAGATTTCCCGTTGAAACAGACGGACATGGAATCCATTATTAATACCATCAACAATATGAAGCCCCAGCAGACGATTACGCAGGGCGATACGCTGGATGCCTATGGGCTGACAACACCTGCTGCCACGCTGACCGCCACCGCGCAGGACGGGACCCAGACCACTTTTGCACTGGGCAATGCGACAACCGACGGCAGCAGCTACTACATGCTGATGAACGGGAATGAAACCCCGGTATATGTCATCTCCGATACACTGCACAGTGAGATTTCCAAGGGAATTTATGACATGATGCAGCTGCCGACGCTTCCCACCCTGACGGATCAGAATCTTGGACAGATCTCCGTATCCGGTGCGGTATCCACTGTGCTGACGCCCACCCATCAGACGGCGAATGCAAGCTCGTCCGCCAGCGGTTCCGCTTCCGGTTCTGCATCCAGTGCTTCTTCCTCGGATCAGAGCACGGTTACCACCACCTGGACCAGCGCCGGGAAGGATGTGACCGACGATGATACCGTTAAAACGCTGCTCAGTGAGATCCAGGGTCTCTCCCTGACGTCTTGCGTGGATTATAAGCCCAGCGAGAAAGCGGTTTCCGTCTGCGGTTTTGACTCCCCCAATGCCACGGTGACAGTTCAGCACACCACCGATGCCGGGACGGAGGGTACGCTGACGCTGGTCCTGGGCGGCAAGACGACAGATGGGAAAAGCTATTACGCCCGCATCAATGACGATACGACCGTCTACAGCATTTCTGCCGACAGTCTGAGCACGATCCTTTCCGTGGCGGCAAAGGGCCTGAGCGCCTGATCGCGCCTGCCCGCTGCACCGGCGAGCGTTTGCACAGACAGAGGACTTTTCATATTGCCGAATTTGCGGTATAATAACCGCAGGACGGCAAAAAGCCCTTCATGCCGATTCAAAACGACAGGCACCCGGTTTTCAGCCGCGGCGCGCGCCGCATGGCGTATGATGCTCTGTGGTATCATAAGGGGAACCGGGGTCCGGTTCCCCTTTTTTTACAGCGAAGCTGAAACATTAAACAAATAGGAGGTGACCCCAATGCGGGTTCTTGTGGTAGAGGATGAGGTCCGCCTGGCGGCGACGCTGCAGGATCTTCTGGAGATGCAGGGATACCTGGCCGACGTCAGCCACGACGGTGAGTCCGGCCTGGACAACGCGCTCTCCGCCATTTACGATGTGATCATTCTGGATGTGATGCTGCCCAAGCTCAATGGATTTGACGTGCTGCGGCGTCTGCGGGCCGAGGGAAATACCACACCGGTGCTGATGCTCACCGCCCGTTCTGAGGTCACTGACAAGGTACAGGGCCTGGACAGCGGCGCGGACTACTATCTCACCAAGCCATTTGAGCCCAAAGAGCTGCTGGCGTGTGTACGCGCCCTGTGCCGCCGGACACCCGAGCTGCGGGAGACGGATCGGCTCACCTGCGGTGATCTTCAGTTGGAGCAGACCACGTTCAATCTCTCCTGCAGCGATCGTTCCGTACGCCTGAGCCGGAAGGAATTCGACATGATGGAACTTCTGATGCTCAATCAGAAGCTGGTCATTCCCAAGGAAAAACTGCTGCTTAAGGTCTGGGGCTATGAGTCCGAAGCGGAGGATAACAATGTGGAGGTATATATCTCCTTCCTGCGCAAAAAGCTGGAGTATCTCCGCTCAGGCGCAAAAATCAAGACCATTCGAATGGTTGGATACTGTCTGGAGCCGGAGGAGTAATCGCCCATGATTAAAAAACTGCGCCTGAAGCTGGTGGCTGTGTGCATGCTGCTGGTAACGGCCGTGCTGCTGGCCATGTTTGCGGCGCTGTTCTTCTCTGCTCAGCGCAATATCCAGCGCAGCAGCGAGGAACTTTTGTCCCGGGTGATCACGAACGACCCGCGGGTCGGGCAGACACAGGGCGGCGTCATGATCGGCGGAAGCCAAGTCCAGCTCCCCTTTTTCACCGTGGAGCTTTGGAATGGGAGTACGGCCTATGTGACCGGAGGCACCTATTCGGACCTGCAGGATACGGAGCTGCTTCAGGAAATTTTGTCAAAATGCCTGGAGCAAAAATCGGATCGGGGCACCATTGCGGAATATAATCTACGCTATCTGCGGATGAACAATGGATTTTTTCAAAAAATTGCCTTTGTAGACATGTCTATGGAACAGGCGTCCATGCGCGGTATGATGGCTGCTGCGCTTCAGATAGGAGCGGCGGCTCTGGTGGTACTGCTGGGTGTTTCCATTTTGCTGGCATGGTGGGTGACCCGTCCGGTGGAAAAGGCGTGGGAGCAGCAGCATCAGTTCCTCTCCGATGCCTCCCATGAGCTTAAGACGCCGTTGACTGTGATTTTGTCCAACGCGGAGTTGATGGGATCTGTGTCTATGGACTCCCGTCCCGCACGCTGGGCAGACAACATCCACTCCGAGGCCACCGTGATGAAGTCTCTGGTGGAGGAGATGCTGACCCTGGCCCGGGCGGACAATATGGTGCGCACATCCGTTTTTTCCGTTGTGAGCCTGTCGGACATAGCCACGGACTGCGCACTGCTGTTCGAGCCCGTGGCCTTTGAAGCCGGGAAGCCGCTGGAATATACGATCTGCCCCGACATTCAGGTAATGGGCGATGCGGACAAGCTTCGTCAGGCGGTTTCGGTTCTGCTGGACAACGCTATTAAATATGGGGCTTCCAACGAACCGGTGGCTCTGTCATTACAGAAAACGGAGCGTTATGCCCGACTGCAAGTGGCCAACAAGGGCGAACTCATTCCCCCTGAACAGCTGCGCCACCTGTTCGAGCGATTTTACCGGGCGGATGCTTCCCGTGGAGAAAAGTCCGGCTTTGGCCTGGGCCTCCCCATAGCCACCGCCATTGCCGTGGAGCACAAGGGGACGCTGAAGGCGGAAAGCGATACGGAATCCACACGGTTTACCCTGTCGGTGCCTTTGGCGAAAAAAGCATAAAAAGTTCCGCGGAAGCATCGCTCCCGCGGAATTTTTTTGTTTATGTTATTGAAGATCCTTTACCCGCAGAGCCCGGGTGGCGTTGAGGATCGCCAGAAATGCCACACCTACGTCAGCAAATACGGCTTCCCACATGTTCGCCATGCCCATTGCGCCCAGCACCAGCACCAGACCCTTTACGCCCAGGGCGAAGACGATGTTTTGACGCACAATTGTCATGGTCTTGCGGGAGATCCGGACGGCCACGGCGATTTTGGAGGGCTTGTCGTCCATCAATACAATGTCCGCCGCCTCGATGGCCGCATCCGCGCCCAGTGCGCCCATGGCAATACCCACGTCCGCCCGGGTCAGGACCGGGGCATCGTTGATGCCGTCACCCACAAAGACCAGCTTGCCCTGCGTTTGCTTCAGCAAGGCCTCCGTCTGCTCTACCTTGTCGGCGGGCAGAAGCTCCGCACGGAACGCATCCACGCCCAGCTCGGCCGCCACAGCCGCCGCCACGTCCCGACTGTCTCCGGTGAGCATGACGGTTTTTTTCACGCCGCTGGCTTTCAGGGCGGCGATGGCTGCCGCCGCATCTGCCTTGGGCCGGTCGGAGATGACAATGTGACCGGCGTAAAATCCGTCTACCGTGACATGGACAATGGTACCGGGCAGCTCACAAGGAAGATAGGTCACGTTTTCCCGTTCCATCAGGCGGCTGTTGCCGACGCAGATGGCGTGTCCGTCCACCTTGGCACGGACGCCGTGGCCGGAGATCTCCTCTGTGTCCGTGACACGGGCAGGACTTAGCTCTGTTTTGCATGCGGCCCGCAAAGATTTGGAGATGGGATGATCGGACCAGCTTTCCGCAAGAGCGGCCCACTCCAGGAGGGTCTCCTGTGAATATGGTTCCTCAGGATGGACGGCGGTAACAGAGAAGGTTCCCTCCGTCAGCGTGCCGGTTTTGTCAAATACCACGGTTTCTGCAGAGGCCAAAGCTTCCAGATAGTTGCTGCCTTTGACCAGAATGCCGCATCGGGAGGCCCCGCCGATGCCGCCGAAGAAGCTCAGCGGGACGGAGATCACCAGCGCGCAGGGACAGGAAACCACCAGGAAGATCAGCGCCCGGTGGAACCAGCTGCCCCAGCCGCCCAAAAACAGGGGCGGCAGCACAGCCAGCGCCACGGCGGCCAACACCACGCAGGGGGTATAATACCTGGCAAAACGGGTGATGAACTGTTCGCTGCGGGACTTTTTTTCACTGGCGTTTTCCACCATTTCCAGAATGCGGGAGACGGTGGAGTCCTCGCTGATTTTCGTTACCCGCACCCGCAGAACGCCGCGTTGGTTCACGCAGCCGCTGAGAATGGTGTCTCCGGCAGCCACGTCCCGGGGGGCGGATTCTCCCGTCAATGCGGCGGTATCCAAAGTGGAAACGCCGTCTTCCACCAGACCGTCCAGCGGAACACGCTCTCCGGGCTTGATGACGATGATTTCCCCCACTTCCACATCTTCCGGGTCCACTTCTGTAACTTCCCCGTTCCGTTCC
>QKDF01000066.1 GCA_003245395.1 Clostridia bacterium | reverse complement strand
GTTAGCGCCGATGAGTGCCACATGCTCCCCTTCCGGCACGGACAGGCTGAACCGATCCACCGCCACCGTACCGTCGGGATAGGCCACGGTCAGATTTTGAATATTCAGCATCACAGTTTTCCTCCCAGCAGCAGCGGAATGTTGAGCAGACGGAACAGCACCGACGAGCCGCCCACCGCCAGCAAAAAAATCCAGTCCCCCGCCGTCAGGGGGTGCTTTGTGCGCATCGTATCCCGCAGGGCATAGCCCCGGCACTTCATGGCCTGATAGACCCGCTCCGCCCGGTCGAAGCTGCGCAGCAGCAGCTGTCCCACAAAGGGGCCCATATGCCGGATGTCCGGCCCTTTCGCTCCCGGGCAACGCAGGCGGTAAGCCGTGACCATGGCCGAAGCCTCCTCCACCAGGGCACCCAGATAGCGGTAAGTCATCTCGAAGAGCGACACAAAAATCCCCGGCACATGCAGCCGGCGCAGCTGATCCGTCATCTGGACAAAGGGCGTCACCGCCACCAGAATCAGCACCGCCGCCACGCACAGCAGCGTGCGCACCACAATGGCCGCCAAAGACACCGCGCCCGCACTGACGGCCACGCCGCCAAGGTGAAAAAGGGCTGTCCGATCCAGAAAGAGGTTGCTCAAACCCGCGAACAGGCAAAATGGCAGCGCCGTCAATGACCGGCGGACGATCAGCCCGTAGGGCACCTCCGCCAGCGCCAGCACCACCGCCGGATAAAACAAGTACGGCATCAGCCGCCCCACGGCGTACCGATCGAACGACACGATACACACCAGATACACCCCGGTGGCCGCCAGCTTGGCAAGGGGATGAACCCGGTGGATGACGGTCGTCCCCGCCGAGAGCTGCTCAAGCGTATAGAGCTTTCCCAGCGCAGCGTGCATATCCGCCATATCTCCGTTCCCCTTCTCCTCCGCGTCAGCGCGCGGCAGTATGTTTTTTTCTCTTTTTTACCGCTGAAATTGCAAGCCCCGCGCCGCCCGCCAGAGCAAAGGTCAGCGCACCGCCCACGAGCCCGGAAACGGAGGTTCCCCCGGCTCCTCCACCAGCAAAGTCATAGTCCGGCAGAAGCGCGGTTTTTTCCTGCGCCTGAGCCGCCGCGGCGTGAACGCTGTCGTTTTGCTCCAGCTCCGGCGAACCGGTCACCTTCTCCACGGCCCACTCCAGCCCGTCGGGGTTGGCCGAGGCAAACAGGGACAGTCCCCCGCCCACCAGTACAGCCAGAATCGCCAGTACCGCCACCGTCTTCTTCACGGATACGCCGGCAGAGAGCGCTTTGCGCTCCGCGGCGCTTTCCAGCAGCTCCGGACGCGTTTTTAGCACGAAGGCCAGGATCGCGGCGGTGACCACGCCTTCCACCAGACCGATGGCCAGATGAATGGGCTGCATGAGCATCAGGAAGGTGGCGAATGGCAGCTCCGACACGCCGGAAACAGTGGTCTCCAGCACCACGCCGAAGGCCCCCAGCTGGAGTCCGATCACCACGGACAGGATCGACGCAAGCGTCAGCCGCCGGGCCGTGATTCCCTTGCGCAGCAGCGGGCGAAACAACAGCGGATACACGATCAGGCAGGGGATTATTCCCATATTAAAGATGTTGCAGCCCAGGGCCAGCAGTCCGCCGTCGGCGAAAAACAGGCATTGGATAATCAGCACCGCCGTCAACGTCAGCAGTGCCGGGAAGCCCCCCAGCAGTCCCGCCAATAGGATTCCGCCGCCGATGTGGCCGCTGGAACCGGTAGCAGGGATGGTGAAATTGATCATCTGTGCGGCAAAAACAAAGGCCCCGGTGACCGCCATCACCGGCAGCTTTTTTTCAGACAGCTCCTGACGCTCGATTCTGGAGGCGGAAACAGCCACCGAACCGGCGCTCACCGCCCACATGGTCAGCCCCACCGCAGGGGAGAGCAGCGCATCTGCCATATGCATGAAAAGATCCTCCAATTATAAAAATTGCCATGAAGACATCGCCTCCCTCCGCGGGGAAGCATGACCGCCTTCATGACAATCGTTTTGCGCATGGGGTGTCCTGCCGAAACACGCTTCCCCCCGCTTCTGCGGGCACGCACCGCCTTCAGGCGGACGCAAATTGTTCCGGTGCCGGACTGGGTAACCTGAAATTGCGGGCATGTGCTCCTGATGGGAGAAAGGCTGTTCAAAGCCATGGAACAGCTCTGTCGGGACAGCCATCCCCGGATCGCCCGACCCGTATGATATACGTATTCTATCATATACCAAAAAATTTGACAATGCCGCGGGGCGGCAAATCTCAAGAAGGATTTGGACAAATTCCTGTCCCTCTGCTGTGTTGGACAGAACGAGAGAACGACGCAAAGAATCATGTGCCCTGTGGGCAGCTCGCAAATACATTGAACAGCCGTCAGAAGTTTTGCATACCCTGCACCATGCCGACTTTGCAAAAGTTGTATTCTTCGGCACAACAATCATTCAGTTCCGGGTCATACCAAAATATGTCAGAGGCCTTTTCAGTCTTTTTTAAGGGACAGCTGTGAAAATAAAGCATGAACGGTTCACAATTTCTTCTGTCCCACATCTTCGGGTCTAGCGTCCCGGTGAAGAAATACTCTCAGCGATTGCTGAGGGCGTACTGCCTGATAATCTTCATGCCCATACCGATCAAACCTCCGCAAAATATAAAATGCGACAGGCGGCAAAACGGACCAGCCTGTCCATATTTAATATAAAACCCGCCCTAATGCCATGGGGCAAAGAAGCGTTGGCATTTTTCCAAAATCTATGGTATAATAGCCGCAAAGTGGCTATTATACCCGGCATGTCGGCTGGTTCCGCCTCCGGCGGGAGGCCGGCGGCCATTTTCTGTTGCGGCCGCCGCGCCCCTGACGGGGCAACAGGTGGCGATAACAAGTATACCATGAATATAGAACGAGCTTATTCGGATCGGGCGGAATGCTCTCCCGATCCTGCGGGTGCGGTGTGGCGCCGTGCGAATGAAGGAAGGACACAATATGGAAGATATGACCGAGCGAACCCTTTCCAGAGAGGATGTTTTTCATGGACGGCTGTGCTCCGTCCATGTGGATCAGGTTTCTTTACCCAATGGCCGGTCAGCCGAACGGGAAGTGGTGGAACACGGCCCCGGTGTCGCGGTTGTGGCGCTGGACGAGCGGAACAACGTACTTGCGGTAACCCAATACCGCTATGTATTTGGCAGAACCCTGTTGGAGATTCCCGCCGGCAAGCTGGAGCCGGGCGAAGACCCGCTGGCCGGTGCACTTCGCGAACTGCGGGAAGAGACGGGTGCGGTACCCGACGAAGTGGTGCCCATGGGCAGAATTATCCCCGCTCCCGGCTGCTACGGTGAAGTTCTGTATCTTTTTTTGGCCAGGGGGCTGCATATGGGCGACACGGACCCGGACGAGGATGAATTCATCACGCTGCAGCGCATCCCCTTTGGCGAGATGGTTCACCGCTGTGTCAACGGTGAAATTGAAGACTCCAAAACCGTCGCCGCGGTGCTTAAGGCCAAGATTTTGCTGAATCTGTGACAATAACGGGAGGCTTCATGGAACAGAAAAAAACCGTTTTGATCGTAGAGGACGAAAAAAACATTGTCGATATCCTGCGTTTCAATCTTCAGCGTGACGGCTATGCTACGCTGGAGGCATATAACGGAGAAGATGGCCTGAGCAAGGCGCTGGATGAGAATCCGGATCTGATTCTGCTGGACGTAATGCTGCCGAAAATGAACGGTTTCGATGTCTGTCAGTCCATCCGGAAGCAGGGGTGCAGCGTACCGGTTATCATCCTCACCGCCCGGGAGGAGGAGACGGACAAGATACTGGGTCTGGAGATTGGCGCAGACGATTATATTACCAAGCCTTTCTCCATGCGGGAGCTGATCGCCCGGGTGGGCGCCAACATCCGACGCACCGCCATGGCAGCGCCGGCCGCCATGGCCGGAAGCCTTCTGGCTGTGACGGACGATCTGTCCATCGATACAGATGCGCGGCAGGTGTTCCGGGACGGCCACCCCGTGGAACTGACCACCCGAGAATACGAGCTGCTCAGTTTTCTGGCCGTACACCCAAACAAGGTATACTCTCGCGCGGACCTGATGGAGCAGGTGTGGAACTATGGCTATGTGGGTGACGATGCCCGGGCCGTGGACGTGACGGTCCGCCGCCTGCGGGAAAAGATCGAAACTGATCCCGCCAATCCTCAGTACATACTCACCCGCCGGGGCGCAGGCTACTATTTCAGCACCCGGGACGCCGTTCTGACCTGACGGCACCCTTCCAGAAGGAGTTGACGGCACTTGTTCCGCAGTCTGCACATCAAGCTGATGCTCATCATGCTGCTGCTGATCACCTCGCTGATGGCGGTGGTGGGCACGTTTCTGACCACCAGCGTCTCCAGCTTTTATATTGACAGCTTCTATCAGCAGATGGATAACATGTTCGGCTCCGAGCCAAGTTCCGACGGAACTGCCGCAGCGAAAAACCCGGAGTTCATGACCGCGCTGACTGGTGAGGCCAACGCCTCCGACGCGGCCGCCCGGATGCAGGATGTTCTGGAGGCCAACACCGGATCGCTGGGTATTGACTACAGCACCCGCAACTACTACATTCTGGACGGAACCACAGGGGAGTGTCTGGCCTCCTCAGACGACACCGGCGGACGGCCGCCGGAGGACACACCCAACCTGCTCTCCGCCCGAAACGGTAGTGTGGGCGACCGCAGCGACCTGACTGCCGACTATATGGATGTGGCGATCCCCATCAAAGGCACGGCAGGATCCTATATCATTTATATTCTCGATGATAAGTCCACCGTCTCCGACCTCAACGGGGAACTGTTCACCATCATCATGCAGGCGCTGGTCATCGGTCTGCTGATCTCTGTGCTGTTCAGCTATCTGCTGTCCAAAACCATGGTGATTCCTATCGAGCGGCTGACGGAGGGCGCTGAACGGGTGGCCGCCGGTGATTTTGGAAACAAGCTGGCTGTGGAGTCCCCCGATGAAATCGGCATCCTTACCGGCACCTTCAACCATATGGCGGACGTGCTGCAGGACAGCCTGAACGCCGTGGAAAACGAGCGCAACAAGCTCGACACGCTCTTTCTGCACATGACTGACGGCGTCGTGGCTTTCGACCACGACGGCGCGCTGATCCACTGCAACCCCGCCGCAACGGACATGCTCCAGCGCACCGTATCCAACGAGTGCACTTATGAAGAACTGTTCGGCGAGGTCTATCCTCTTGCCCAAATTTTGGCCCTGCAGCGGCCAAACTACGCCGATTCGGAAATGCGGGTAGGGCAAAAAACGCTGGAGATCTATCTGGCTCCTTTCTCCGACCAGGCGCGGGGCGGTGTGCTGATCGTGCTGCACGACGTTACCGAACAGCACCGCAACGAGGAACGGCGCAAGGAATTCGTGGCCAATGTTTCCCACGAGCTGCGCACGCCGCTTACCAATGTCCGCAGCTATGCCGAGACGCTGCGGGACAGCTGCGGTGATATCCCGCCGGACATGGCCAACAGCTTTTTGGACATCATCATCAACGAAACCGACCGCATGGCCCACATCGTACAGGATCTGCTGACCCTCTCCCGTCTGGATGCGGGCAATACGGAGATGAATTTCACCCGGTTCGACTTTGGTGAGGCGATCACCAGCGTGGTTCGGGCCAACGCACTGGAGGCCCGGCGGCGGGGACAGGAACTAACCCTTGACCCGGCAGAGCTTCCCTCCGTCATGGGCGACCGCCCCCGGCTGGAGCAGGTCATGATGAACGTACTGGGCAATGCGATCAAATACACTCCCGACGGCGGACACATCCGGGTCTCGTCCGGCAGCGCCGGAGATCACGTCTGGGCCGAAGTCACCGACGACGGCATCGGCATCCCGGAAAAGGATCAGGAGCACATCTTCGACCGATTTTATCGGGTGGACAAGGCCCGCTCCCGGGAATCCGGCGGCACCGGTCTGGGGCTGTCCATCGCCAAGGAGATTGTGGAGCGCCACCACGGTTCCATCCGTCTGATCCGGCGGGAGGGCCCCGGTACTACCATCCGCCTGACCCTCCCCATCCGTCAGGGACAGCCATAACCGCAGTCCGGGAAAAGGAGGTTCGGCATGGAAGCCAGAAAAAAAGAGCGGATCAGCCGCATTCAAAATATTGCCATTGTGTTGCTGTCCATCTCCGCCGTGGGCCTGTTTACGCAGACGCAGCTTTACAACCGCGGAACGGGCACCAGCAGCTATCTGTCCGGCCTGTTCAGCCGTGCGGAGACCAGCCGCAGCGGCATCTCCTCTCTAACCGATCTGGCCGCGCCCGTTCGGGTCTGCGTCACCGGGGCGTATGGCCGGTATGCAGACATCGACCTGTCTACTACCGACAGCGCCTTTTCCGCTCTGGGAACCCTGCTGCGGGAAGCGGTGGGTTCCGCGTCTTCTCCCCGCAGCGCTTCGCCGGAGGAGTTTCAAGCGGCGCTGGAAGCGGGTCAGCAGGACTCCAGATCCGTCTATTTTGATTTTCTCTCTCCCCTGCCTCTGTCGGTTCTGTCGGGGCTGGTAGACGCAGGATGGTCCGGCGGCGAGGTTTCAGCCAGGCGAATCCTGATTGCCGCCGGCACAGGCGGCATCAGCCTCTACCTTTGGGACGGAGAGCAAACCTGCCTGCTGTGCTCCACGGCGGTATCTGCCGCCGATCTGGATGCGGCCGTGAGCGGCTATCAGCTCGGCGGAGCCTATTTCGCCTTCGACCAGGATACCTCTGACACGCTCAGTCCCTTCTCTCTGCTCACAGCGCAGCTGCCCGCCTTTCCCACGCTTACCGCTTCGTCCACCGACCTCAATACCGACACGGTGCTCACCGCCCTGTCTTTCAATCCGCATACCAAATCGCGCTATACAGAGTCCTCCGGTGCAGAGGTTGTGGTGGAGGGCAGCCGCAGCGTCCGCATCCGAACCGACGGAACCGTGACCTATCAAGGCGCCGACAGCGACGCCCTGCGCATTACCGCAGCCGGAGAAATTCCCACTGAACCCGAAGCGGTGCTGGGGGTCAGCCGGCTGCTGGACACCCTGCGCACGGGAGCGGCAGACAACGCGTCTCTCTATCTGCAGAGCATTGACCGCAGCGGAACACGCACCGTACTGCATTTCGGCTATCAGTCCGGCGGGGTACCCATCCGGTTCTCCGACGGCTCTGCCGCCGCAGAGGTGCAGCTAAACGGCACGGTCATCAGCAGCGTGACGCTCCGCCTGCGGCAGTACACAGCCACGCAGACAAGCAGCCTGCTGCTGCCCCCTGCTCAGGCGCAGGCCGTCGCCGAGACGCATCCGGGTGCCGAGCTGGCGCTGGCCTATGTGGACGGTGGAAGCAGCAGTGTGAGCGCACAGTGGCTGGCGGAATAATTCCGCCGGGAAAGGAACACGGATGGAAACCTCCCGCCTGAAAAACATCATCATCCTGATACTGGTGCTGGTGAATCTCTTTCTTCTGGGATTCCTCGGTGTCCGCCGCACCAGCGAATATGCCGCCCACAGCCGTTCCGTGTCGGAGCTGACTTCCCTGTTTGCCGACGACGGCGTGACGCTGGAAACCCGCGCCGTCGTCTTCGACGATCCGCCCCAGGCCCTGACCCTGACCCGCGACATTGAGCTGGATCAGAAAATGGCGGTTTTTTTCCTGGGCAGCAGCGTCACCGTCTCCGACGAGGGCGGAGGCATTTACGCTTTCACCTCCGCTGCAGGCCGGGTGGACAGCCGAGCCTCCGGCAGCTTTCAGGCCGCCGGCAGTCTGGGCGGCGATCCCGCCTCCGTGTGCAGGACGTTCTGCCGGTCATTCGGCTACCGGGATCTGGCCATGGATTTTGACAAAACCGGCACCGGCACAGCCACTGCTCAGCAGTATGTGGACAATTACCCGGTGGTGGGCTGCACTGTCACCTTCCAGGTAACGGACGGAGAGATCCGATCCGTCAGCGGCACGCATCTGCCCTCCGGGGGCACCGTCGACACAAGCGCATCCTCCCTGTCTGCCGTCTCAGCTCTGACTGCCTTTCTGGAAGCCCGCCGCGCCGAGGGTGCGGTCGTCTCTGCCGTATCGGATGTGGCGGCATGCTATATGCTGCAAAGCTCCGCCGCGTCGCCCATGGCACTTGTCCCCGTCTGGCGTTTGACCACGGACACGGTTAACTATTATGTAAACTGCTCCACAGGAAATGTCACCCACGATTGACGGCCTCGATAAATCGGAAACGGCACAGGCCGCCCCCATAAACAAGGGGCGGCCTGTGCCGCTTTTTACATGTCCCGATTCCCGGTCAGATGCGCATCGAAAGAGTCAGCAAGCTTCTTTCAATCTGCCAAGACCAGATTACTGCATGGTGTCCATCAGTGTCTGGAGATTCTTCTCCATCAGATCCACATAGGTGACGCCGGCATCCAGATCAGCCTTGGATACATTGTGGCAGCTGTAAAACAGCGCCGTCTGCGCACCCGTGGCCTCCGCAATGCTATCCGCCACCAGATGGTTCGAAAATTCGATATAATAGACGGTTTTGATGTGCTTTTCCGCAACCTTGTCGGTAAGGAACGCAATGGTCGCAGCCGAAGGCTCCGTCTGCGTGCTGCATCCGGGGAAAGCCGCATAGCAGGTCAGGCCGTATTCGTCGGCAAAATAGCGCAGAGGGAAGCGATCGCCGAACACCAGCGTCTTGTCGGAAACTGTGGCGAAAAAATCCCGGACTTCACCGTCCAGCCGCAAACATCCCTTCCGGTACGCCTCGGCGTTGGCGCGGTAGGTATCCGCAAGGGCGCTGTCCAGCGCCGCCACCC
>QKDF01000246.1 GCA_003245395.1 Clostridia bacterium | reverse complement strand
CGGGATGCGGTGCAGTGCCCGGCGGTGGTCCACAACAGAGAACATAAAGTCAGCTCCCTTGCATAAAATGGTTTGCAACAGTATAGCACTGCCGACGGCGGGGGAACAGAGGGAAACTTTGTTTTTGTCGGTTTTCACAAGCATTTGTCTGGAAGTGCGGACGTTTTTTTCAGAATCTCTCTTGAAGAAGAATGGGAAACGTGATAAAATGAAAGCAAAATTAAGATAGAGGCGCGGATGCGACGATGTCACGGGAGCCGACGGGCGATGAGTGTGGCAAAAGCAAGTTCGCCGAACTGCCCGTTCAGGTATGGCCGGGTGGTGGGGCCGGGTAAAATATATCCGGGACTGTCCGTGGGAAACCACGGGGGCGCTATCTGCTTACAGGAAACTCCATAGGTATGTTTTGTGGGAGCGATTGTCGGTAGAGAGTGCCTCTCTACCGATATTTTGTATGTACAAACGCCAACACAAAATAAAAGTATGGAGGGCACTGCAATGAAGTTTGAGCATGTACAAGGTTCCATCGTGGCTATGGTCACGCCGTTCCACGAGGACGGAAGCGTCAATTTTGAGGTACTTACCCAGTTGATCGAGCGGCAGATCGCCGCGGGCACCGACGCCATTTTGGCGCTGGGTACCACCGGTGAATCCGCCACCATGTCCCATGAGGAGGACAACGCCGTGGTGGAGCACACCATCCGAGTGGTGAATGGCCGTGTTCCCGTGGTGGTGGGCAGCGGCAGCAATTGCACGGCCACGCAGATGGAAAAGAGTAAGCTGTACGAGAGCATGGGCGCCGACGCGCTGCTGCTGATCGCGCCGTACTACAACAAGGCCAATGTGGAGGGTATGTATCACCACTTTGCCGACGTGGCCGATGCGGTGAACGTCCCCTGCATCATTTACAACGTCCCCGGCCGCACCGGCTGCTCCATCCCCGTGAGCGTGGTGGAGCGCCTGAGCCGCCACCCCAACATCGCCGGCATTAAGGAAGCCTCCGGCGACATGGGCTATGCGCTGAAGATTGCCCACTGCGTCGGACCCGATTTCGCCCTGTACTCCGGCAACGACGATATGACGGTTCCCCTGATGAGCATCGGCGGCTCCGGCATTATCTCCGTGTACGCCAACGTGATGCCCGCCATGTGCCATCAGATCGTGGCCGACTATCTGGGCGGCAATCAGGCCCAGGCGCTGGCCAACCATATCAAGTATCTCAAGGTCATGAACGACCTGTTCCTGGAGGTCAACCCCATCCCCGTCAAGACCGCCATGAATATGATGGGCCTGAATGTGGGCCCCATGCGCCTGCCGCTGTATGAGATGAGCGAGGGCGCACAGACCGCGCTGCGCAAGACGCTGCAGGAGGCCGGGCTGCTGTGAGAATTGTACTGATCGGCCGGGGCAAGATGGGGACGCTGATCGCCTCCACCGCCGCCGAGGCCGGAGATGAAATCGTGGCCTCTCTGGGCCATGAAGATTTGGAACAGCTGCAAACGCTGCCTCAGGCGGATATCGCCATCGACTTTTCCCAGCCCGACGCGTTGCCCGCCGTGTGCGATTATATTCGCCGTACGGGTACGCCGCTGCTCTCCGGCACCACCGGCTATAACAAAAGGCAGATGATGCAGCTGGACGAACTGGCCGAATCTGCCCCCGTGCTCTGGAGCGCCAACTATTCCCTGGGCATTGCCGTGTTCCGGCGGATGCTCAGCCAGATCACCGGCACGCTGCGGCCGGAATTTGACATCGAGATCGAGGAAACCCACCACAACCAGAAGGCGGACGCCCCCAGCGGCACAGCCAAGCTGCTGCTCTCCGCCATCGACCCGGATCATACCCTGACGCCGGTCTACGGCCGGGAGGGGAATACCGGGAAGCGAGACCCCAACGAAATTGGCATCCACGCCCTGCGGGGCGGTACCGTGGCCGGCACACACACCGTCCACTTTTTCGGCCCCGACGAGGAGCTGGAGATCACCCACCGGGCGGGCAGCCGCCAGATTTTCGTAAACGGTGCGCTGCGCGCGGCGCATCTGCTGGCGGGTCGTCCGAACGGGATGTACGACCTGGAAAAACTATTGTTTGGAGAGTAATTTGCCCATGAATGCACAGGAGATTATCGATTACATCAGCAATTCCGAGAAAAAGACCCCGGTGAAGCTCTTTGTCAACCTGTCCGCTCCCGTGGACTTCGGCGGCGCTCAGGTATTCGGCACGCCCACCAGCTGCGTGGTGTTCGGCGACTGGGCCGACCTGGAGCCGATCGTGAAAGCCAACGCCGACAAGATCACCGACTGCCTGATGGAGGCCGACCGGCGCAATTCCGGCGTGCCCCTGCTGGACATCAAGGACATCAAGGCCCGCATTGAGCCCGGCGCCATCATCCGGGAAAAGGTGGAGATCGGCGAGGGCGCGGTGATCATGATGGGCGCCATCATCAATATCGGCGCCGTTGTGGGCAAGGGCACCATGATCGATATGGGCGTCGTGCTGGGTGGCCGGGCGACGGTGGGCGACCACTGCCACATCGGCGCCGGCGCGGTGCTGGCCGGTGTGGTGGAACCTGCTTCTGCCACGCCCGTGATCGTGGAGGACAACGTTCTGGTGGGCGCCAACGCCGTGGTGATCGAAGGCGTCCATGTGGGCGCGGGTGCGGTGGTGGCCGCGGGCGCCGTGGTGGTGGAGGATGTCCCCGCCGGTGCAGTGGTGGCCGGATGCCCCGCCCGGATCATCAAGATGAAGGACGAAAAAACCGAGGGAAAAACCGCGCTGATCGATGCCCTGCGCAAGCTGTAAGCAAATATGAGAGCAGCCCCCGTTCGCCGATGCGGACGGGGGCTGCTTTTTACGGTTTCCGGTGCTTGCTCAGTCCGCCTCCCGGATGGCCGAGACGGGACAGTCATCGATGGCCTGCTTCACAGCGTCGTCCGCGCCTTCGGCGGTGGCTTCGGCCTTGCCGTCGTCGTTCATCTGGAATACCTCCGGAACAGCGCTGGCGCACAGTCCGCAGCCGATGCACACATCGGGATCCACATATGCCTGCATACCGTTTCCTCCTTTCGCTCCTTGGCGGGGAGAGGGCTCTCCGCTTTAGACATTAGGTTACCCAAAATAATACCGCAGGATACGCGGTTTTCGGGAAAAATTGGAATACGCTGGACAGGGACAAAAGAGAACGCGCCCGGCGCAAATTTGCCGGGCGCCGCAGATTCTTATCGGGCGGAGGAGGCGGCCTGTGCCGTTTCCCCGGCGGGGGATTCGAAGGGCAGTCCCTCCTTGCAGTAGATTTCACGCAGGGAGCGACCCATAGCGGGGATGCTGCGGCTTTTTGCCACCGCCAGCCCACCGGCCACGGTGGAGGGCAGAGATTTGTCCAGAATCCCCGTCACCCGGCGGAGGAAGTTCCAGTCGTCCGCGGCCTTCCAAACGTTTACCCCGTCCGTCAGCCAGTCCCGGTACACCGGAATATCCCGCACCACCGTGGGGATGCCGCAGGCAAGAGCCTCCAGCACAACGATGCCCTCGGTCTCCTCATGGCTCATAAAAGCAAACGCGTCGCAGCCGCAGTAGGCGTCCCGCAGCTCATCCCGTTCCACAAAGCCGGGGAAGGTGAGGTTGGACGGAGCGGTATTGATGGCGTTGCGCACCTCCGGCGGGATCAGATCGGGATTCGTGTACCCGAACCAGAAAAAGCGAATCTCCGGCAGCCTGCGCGCCAGCTCCACAAATTCCGGCAGTCCCTTCCGGGCGATATAATGCCCCACGGACAGCACGGCCTTGTCCTCCGGAGACAGGCTGTATTTTTTGCGGAAAGCGGCGCGCCGCTCGGCGCTGGGGGCGAAGAACGCAGTGTCCACGCCGTTGCTCAGGGCATAGACAGGGCGGCGGATGCCGTATTCCAGCAGCAGCGCCCGGGAATAGGGCGTGGGTGTGATGACCACATTGCCCATGCTGTAGCAGAATTTAATCCAGCTGCGGAACAGAGGGGAGAAGAAATTGGACCCCCTGAAGGAATTGCGGAAATCCTCTTCGGTGGAGTGACCGTAGTAGACCACCTTTTTCCCCTCCAGCCGTGCCAGCAGCGCCGCGATGGGCGCGTCCGGCAGGACGGTGTTGATGTGAACGGTTGCGGCCGCGCGGGAGGAGCGGGTGGTGACGGGAATCCCCGCCGAGCGAAGCATCTCCTCCTGGTGCAGTACGGCCTGTCCCACGCCGCTGCGGCGCACCAAGGACACGGAACCGGTATATAGCTGTACACCCATAAAAGTGAGCCTCCTTACGAAAACGATGGCAGGAAGAAGTGAACTGCCGCTGTCAGCCCCATGCTGTACAGGGCGATGGCCCCCGGCTTGCCCAGCAGGATGATGGCCGTGAACCGCCGCAGGGGCATAGGCGTGGTGCCTGCCAGATAGCATAAAAAATCGTCCGGTGCCACAGGCAGAAAAATCGCCAGAGCGAACCAGGCACTGAATTTTCCCTTGGCTGTCCAGTGCTCGTACTTGGCCAGCAGCCGCTCACCGAACATGGAGCGCAGCAGCGGACGGCCATAATATTTCGCCAGTAAAAATGCCGCCAGAGATCCGATGCAGATTCCAATATAATTATACACAAAGCCCAGCCAGGGCCCGAACAACAGCACACCCGCCAGACACCCCAGCCCGCCGGGCAGGATGGGAAACACCACCTGAACCGCCTGGAAAACCATGAACACCACCGCGCCCATCGCCCCGAAGCGGGCAATATAATCCTGAAGCGCCTTTTGAGAGGTAAACAGGTGGTTGTGCCAGCCATAAAACATCAGAAGGGCACACACAATCAGAAAGACCGCCGTGATCAGGCGCATCAGATTCCGGTTTATGCGGTTCGGCATGCTTCCTCCTGTTCTGCCGCTGCGGCATAGATCTCTGCCACGCGCCGGGCAAAACCCGGAGCGGAAAAATCGCGGCTGGCAAGCTCCGCGGCCGCCAGCCCCATCCGGCGGCGCAGCGGTGCGTCATTCAGAAAATCGGCCAGACGGTTTGCAAAGTCCCCGGAAGAGGTAAACTGCCAGCCGTTGACACCGTCCGCAATCACGCCGTCCAGACACGGGTCCTGCCGGCACAGGGCGGGCAGTCCCGCGGCCAGAGCCTCGATATAGGTCAGGCCCTGGGTTTCGCTGGTGGAGGCGCTGACAAACAAATCGCCCAAATGGTAGTATTCCACCACCCGATCAGGCGGCACCATCCCGGCGAACACCACCCGATCCGTAAGGCCCATGTCCTGTACTGCCTGCTCCAGCTCGGGGCGGTAAGGGCCGTCCCCCACCAGCAGCAGCGTCACATCCCTGCGTGCAAGCTCCTGCATGCGGGCGAACAATTCCTCGATATTTTTCTCTTTTGCCAGGCGGCCCACAAAGGCCAGCACAAAGTTATCCCAGGGGATGCCCAACTGCTTTTTCAGCTCTGCGCACCGCGCCGCATCCGCCGGAGCGGCGAACCGTCCCAGGTCGATGCCCGAGGGCACCACGTACACCGGCTTCCGAACCCGATAGGATTCCAGAATTTTGCGCACTTGCTCCGTGGGGGCGATGACGCAGGCCGTCTGGGCGATCACATGGCGGGAAAATTTGGCCACCATCCGCCGTCCCCAGACCCGGCTGGGGGAGAAATAGTGGGTATAGTCCTCGTAGACCGTATGATAAGTGTGGACAATGGGCGCGCCGGTATAGGCCGCGATTTTCCGGGCCATCAAAAAGGTGGAGAACTCACACTGGGTGTGGATGACATCGGGGCACCAGTGGATCAGCTCCTGGATCTGGCGGCTGCCCAGCGCAGTCCGCAGCCGGGCGCCGGGATAAACAATACCCGCGCTGACGGCGCCGATATACGTCACGTTCTTCTCCACCCGCGTCCGCAGCGACTGGGACAGCGTCAGCACCCGTACTTCGTGGCCCTGCGCTTCCAGTTCCCGCTGCAGATTCAAAACCGAGGACACCACGCCGTTGACCACGGGGGCGTACCAGTCGGTGGCAATCAGAACCTTCATGAAACTCATCCTTTCCTCACGCCGCGCGGGGAATCCGCGGGCGGAGCCACCAAAATCGGCGGTCGAAACTGTACTATCCGTATTAATACAGATAAGTTAACACATTCCAGGCTGCTTGTCAACCTGAGAAGCGAAAATTGTACTACTTGGATAATACATTACAATATCACTGCGGCGGAAAAAGTCAAGCAACAAAAAGTTAAAAATGACCAAAGTTTCCGTGATTTCCTGTGGGATTTTTCAATAGCAACAAAAGGGAATGCTGAAAACACTTGGAAATCCAGGAGAACTTACAATAGAAGCCCTGCTCATTTTGCGACAAATTTTTCAGATCATGCGTTCGGAAATTGTGTATTTTCTGGATGCATTTATATTTAAAATGTTGTTCCGAGCTGGTAAAGGTATTGGCATCGCTTGCGTTTTCAATCCGGATGGGATAGGATGGAGAAAACAACGCCGGGAGGAGCTTTATGGGGCTGCACAGCGCACTGGAGGATCGATTTGCCCATCTGGTCCTGTTCGATACGGAGACAACGGGAATTGAGCCGAAAAACAATCACATCATTGAATTGGGCGGTGTCCGGGTTTCCGGCGGAGCTGAGAACGGCAGCTGCAACACCCTCATCCGTCTGGAACCGGGACGTACCCTGCCGCCGTTTATTACCGACCTGACGGGCATCACGCAGGAGGATCTGGCCAGGGACGGAGCCGCGCCGGAGGCGGCTGCGGCGGAATTCTGCGGCTTGCTGGATCAGGAGGACACGCTGCTGGTGGCGTATAACGCGCAGTTTGACCTGAATTTTCTCTATTATTTTCTGCGGCGCACCGGCCATGACGCGTGCCTGCAGCGGTTGAAATTCCTCGACGCGCTGACGGTGTACCGTGACCGCAGGGACTATCCCCACAAGCTCAAGGACGCTATTGCCGCCTATCGCTTGGAGGATCGGGCGGTGAACAGCCACCGGGCGGTGGACGATGCCCGGGCCATGATGGAATTGCTATGGGCCATGGCGGAGGAGAAAGACGATCTTCTATCTTATGTCAACTTGTTCGGCTATAACCCGCGCTACGGCATATCGGGGCAGCGGATTTCCTCTGTTACATATCTGCCCCAGGATTACCAGCGGGGAGAGCCGCTGTATGCCGGAAGATGAAGAAATATTGCCGAATCAGCGGAGAAGTGTTGCTTCTGCACTATTTAATTAGTACCGATTTGGTAGAATATGAATCAGAATACATCCGTATTACTTTTTAGAGTCAGGAGGAGCTGCCATGGCTTTGAAATCTCTCTGTCCGGAAATCACACTGCCTGATCCCGCGGCGGACAAAAAAACCGCCAAACGGGTGGGCCAGTACCATGTGAGTGACCGGGCCATTTATTTTCCGGCGTTTCCCTTTTCCAAGTATCTGCCTTTTGAGGCCATCCGGCGCGTCTGGACGACCCAATACTCCATCCCGCTGGTAGGCTGCTGCGGCAAATCACTGCCGGCAGTGATGCTGCGCATCGGGTTTGAGGGAGGGTTCTACCAGGAGTTCTCCTTTGAAACACAGGAGGAAGCGGATCTGGTAATGAAGCGGATTGTAACCGCATATCCGCAGATTCCCGTAGGCCCCGGGGAGACGGATTCACACGCTTGAAAAAGTCCCCCTTGTTCCGGCTCACCGGCATCCCCCGTCGGTGCTGCCGATATTTCCCGGGTCAGCCGAAAGCCCGACCGCAGGATGTTTCCTGCGGTCGGGCTTTGCAACTTTTTCAGTGGCGGTTTTGAATGACATCCTCCGTCTCGCCGGTTTCCAGATTCAGATACCGTACAAACAGAGAGACCTTGTTGTCTGGATTCAGCGCAGCCCACAGCTGTGCGGCAAATTCCGCCGGGGCGGCGTCGGGCAGGGTCACCGGTACAGGCTCTCCCTCAAAGGAGGGCAGGGGGCTGCCGTCGCCCTGATAGGTGTGGATAAAGTGACCCAGGCCGGGCCGAGGGGCGTCGTACTCGTAAAAATACCGGCAGCAACAGGTCTCATCCCCGTAAAGGGACTTGAGAATCGAGAGCGCATAGGTGCCGTCCGGGGAAAACAGCCCGGAGATGCGGGGCGTCCAGTTGGGGCCGTCCGGCTCAAACGCGCGGGTAAGCAGTGCATCCCGGAAGCTGCCGCCCTGAGCCATGGTATCCCGGATGGTGTCGGTCTGATCGCCGTTGGTGACGATGGTGTACCCGTTCAGCACCCGCACGGGATGGTAGATGATCAGGCTGGGGTCCGTCATTTTGGAGGGGTCGTGGGCCTGGGTGCGGATGCCGTCTTCCGTCTCAAGAAAGACACGGTTGCGCGAATTTTCGCTGCGGCCCATGATGAAATAGGCCGCCACGGCATACCGGTTGTCTTGGGAACGGCCCAGAATGATGCCGCGGCCGGGATAGGAGTTGGCCCGGAGCAGGGCTTGAATGTCCTGAATTTGCATAAGAACCCTCATTTCGTACAGGATATGGGAAAACGGTTATTGCAGCAGCGCTTTACGCACGCGGTAATCCGGCAAAACGGACTCTACCAGAGCGTAAAACGCCGATCCATGGTTTTTATAGCGGATGTGAGCCAACTCGTGCACCACCACCGCGTCGATGGCCTCCATGGGCGAGCGCATCAGAAAGCAGGAAAAGCAGAGGCTGTTTTTTCCGCTGCAGCTGCCGTAGCGCCGCCGGGCGGAGGTAACTTTGACCCCGGTGGGGGACAGACCCATCCGGGCGCTGTAATGAGCCACCCGGCCGGGCCGGATTTCCAGGGCCTGGGCCTTGGGCGCCGCAATTTCCTCCGCCGTGGGCTCCGGCGGAGCCGTCAGCGCCAGACGGCGCTGCTGTTCCAGGTGCTTTGCGATCCAATCGGCGTGCCGGGCGACAAAATCCGCCGCGGAGGCTTCCGGAAAGCGATATGGCGCC
>QKDF01000076.1 GCA_003245395.1 Clostridia bacterium | reverse complement strand
AAAGGTAAAGGTCAGCGTGACGTTGGGCGCCACCGTCTTGTAGAGATCTTTGATCTGGGTGAGGGTTTCGGTCATGGAGGCAGCGGCAAAGATCGTCAGCTCCACGGGCTGGGCGGAGGAAGATGCAGCCGCAGAACCGGAGGCGGACGCAGCGGGTGCGGACGTACCGCAGGCAGCCAATGATAACGTCATGGCCAGTGCAAGAGATAAAGCGAACACTTTTTTCATTAGATAAAAACTCCTTTTCAATGTAATGATGTTTTTCAGGTAGTCTTAGTTGGGGACAAGGAATATGTGTTTTGCACGTACTGCTGCCAGAAAGTAAAAACCGTGATATTTAATTGAGGTTAACGGACTGCGAAAATTTGCGCCCATACTGTGGGCGCAAATGGATTTATCGTCCAAAGGGACAGATGGGCCAGTGGCAGACCTTGCAGCCAAGGCACAGCCCCCCGTTGCCCATGGCGATGATGTCCTGGCGAGAGACCGGAATCCCGGCGGCTATACGCGGGAGCACCAGATCAAATACGGTGGCTCCGGCAAACATAACACAGCCGGGAAGTCCCATGATGGGCACGCCGTCGGGGAAATAACCCAGCAGAAACATGGCACCGGGCAAAACCGGAGCGCCATAAGTTACAATCTGTGCGCCGGAGGCCCGGATGCCGCCGGGGGTGTTATCGTCGGGGTCCACGCTCATGCCGCCGGTGCACAGCACCAGATCCACGCCCTGTGTGCGAACCTGTGAAATTGCGGCAGCCACGTTTTCCACGCCATCGCCCGAGAAAACCTGCATAACGACAGAGATGCCGTGCTCTTCCAGCTTGCGTTTGACCGCCGGGGTGAACTTGTCGTCGATCATGCCGGACTTGACCTCGCTGCCGGTGACTACAAGACCTGCTGTCTTCAGGCGGTAAGGCAAAACTTCCATCAACGGCTTTTCTCCCGCCGCTTCCTCGGCGGCACGGAGCTTTTCCTCTTCAATGATCAAAGGGATCACCCGCATGCCCGCCAGCTTGTCGCCTTTTTTGACGGCTGTTCCACCCTTGCGGGTGGCGAGCATTACATCGGGGACGGAATTGACGGCATAAAGCCGCTCTGCATCCAAAGAGAAGAACCCGTCGCACGCGGCGAACAACTCGATCTTGCCCTCTTTGATGTCGTCGGAGTGCACGATGTTGTTCCCCTGGGCCAGAGCGCACAGCCGAGTAGCTGCGTCGTTTTCATGAATCATGTCAGGGGTCATTTCCCAAACATACAGATGTTGTTTGCCCATACTCAGCAAAACAGGAATATCTTCCTGAGCGACCACATGTCCCTTGCGGAATCGGGCGTCCTTATATTCGCCGGGGATGATCTGGGTCAGATCGTGGCACAGTACATGCCCCACGGCTTCCTCGGTTTTTAGCAGCTTCATGCTGATGCCTCCATAATGGTAATCTCATCGCCGGGGCAAATGGCGCCCTTCTTTACCATGATCGCAAAGATACCCGGGCATACAGCAGCGGCAGCGATAGTTGTGCAGAGCTGTCACCGACAGCCGCGGATAATCAAGTCCTCCCGCAGGCGCCCGGTATCTGGATGTCTCCCTTAAACGTGATTCTCACTTGAGGGAAACGTTCTGCACTATCATAACCGCTTTCCGCACAAAAGTCAAGAAAATAGGTTGACCCTTTGGGTGCGCCCTTGACGATGCGAATGGGGGGTGTTATTCTGGGAAAAGAACAAGGAGGGGATCGGGTGGAGCTGGAAAAACTGCTGGAAATCAGCCCCGGCATCACCGCTGTGATCGGCGGCGGGGGAAAAACCACGCTGCTGCGGGTGCTGGGAGAGGAATTGGCGGAAAAGGGACATTCGGTTCTTCTGTGTACCACCACAAAGATTTTCCCTTTTTACGGGCTTCCTCTTGTGACGGAACCCGGAGAAAATGCCCTGCGGGCGGCCGGGGACGGATCACGCCTGATTTGCGCGGGAACGCCGGAACCGGAGACCGGCAAGCTGACGGCTCCTTCGCTGCCCATGGGGCGCCTGACCGCACTGTTTGATTATGTCTTGGTAGAAGCAGACGGCTCGGCGCACTGCCCCCTGAAAGCCCATGCCCCTCATGAGCCGGTGATTCCGCCGGAAGCAGGACAGACGCTATGCGTAGTGGGAGCATCCTGTTTTGGCCGGCCCATTCGGGAGGCAGCCCACCGACCGGAACTATATGCCAAGCTGGCAGAAGCGGAGCTGGACATGCCTGTGACACCGGAGTTGGTTGCACGGGTGCTGGAGAGGGAAAATCTCCATGACCGCGTATTTATCAATCAGGCGGAGCTGGCGCCGACAGAAGCTGCACGTCTGGTTTCCCTGCTGAAGTGTTCCGCCGCGGCGGGGGCGTTAAAGGAAGGAGTGCGGATATGTTGATTGTGATCCGGGGAGCGGGGGATATTGCCTCCGGCATTGCCCTGCGCCTATGGCGCAGCCATATCCAGGTGGTGATGACCGATATTCCAAAACCCACCGCCATCCGGCGGACGGTCTGTTTTTCACAGGCCATTGTCCACGGTACGGCGAAGGTGGAGGAGGTGACTGCCCGCCGGGCCGACACTTGGAAGCAAGTGCCGGAGATTCTGACCGCCGGCTGCATCCCGGTGCTGCCGGACCCCGAGGGGAGCTGCATTGCGCTTCTTGGGCCGGACGCAGTGGTGGACGCTGTTTTGGCCAAACGCAATCTGGGGACAAAGATCACCGATGCCCCCGTGGTGGTGGGTGTCGGACCCGGCTTTACGGCGGGTACGGATTGTCATGCAGTAGTGGAAACCATGCGTGGTCACACGCTGGGACGGGTATATACCTCCGGCTCGGCTCTGCCCAATACGGGGATTCCGGGCTTGATCGGCGGATTTTCAGGAGAGCGGGTGCTCAGGGCCCCTGCGGACGGAATCTTTCATCAGATACTGGAGATCGGTGCCCAGGTACGGGAGGGCGATGTGGCGGCAGAGGTGGACGGGGTACCCATGGCCTGTACTCTGACGGGAGTGCTGCGTGGGATTCTGCCGGATGGGACGCCTGTCTTCAAAGGAATGAAAGCCGGAGACGTGGACCCCCGCTGTGCGGTGGAAAATTGTTTTACCGTGTCGGACAAAGCTCTGGCGGTGGGCGGCGGCGTACTGGAGGCTGTGCTGGCGCTCACAGGAGCGCTGAAGGAGGAGCGATAATGCCGGAAAATGAAGTGAAGCTGACAAAGCTGGCCAAATGTGCGGGCTGCGGAGCAAAGGTGGGCGCCGGGGTACTGGCACAGCTGCTGGATGGAATCCGGGTGCATCAGGACCCCAATCTGCTGGTGGGCTTCGACAAGAGTGACGACGCATCGGTTTATAAGGTATCGGATGAATTGGCACTGGTGCAGACCGTGGACTTTTTTCCGCCCATTGCCGACGACCCCTATCTGTTTGGCCGGATCGCCGCCACCAACGCCCTGTCTGATGTGTATGCCATGGGAGGGGAGCCGAAGCTGGCTCTAAATCTGATGTGTGTGCCGGAGTCCATGCCTCGGGATGCGGTGCATCAGATGCTCCGGGGCGGATATGACGCGGTGTATGAGGCGGGAGCGCTGATTACCGGAGGACACAGTATTCTGGACGACGAGCCCAAGTACGGTCTGGCGGTGACCGGGTTTGTCCATCCTGATCGGGTGCTGACCAATTCCGGAGCCAGGCCGGGGGATGCGCTTTTGCTGACCAAGCCGTTGGGTATCGGAATTCTGACCACTGCCGCCAAAGCGGGGATGGCTACGGCGGAGGGGGAGGCCCTGGCCGCGAAGCTGATGACGACGCTCAATAAGGCAGCACGGGACGCGATGGTCAAATACCGCGTCCACGCCTGTACGGATGTGACGGGCTTTGCCCTGCTGGGCCATGCCTGCGAGATGGCACAGGGCAGCGGCGTGGAACTGGAGCTGCATGTGAAGGCGATCGATCTGATCCCGGAGGCGGTGGAATTGGCGAAAGTGGGCATCCTGCCCGCCGGTATGTACCGCAACCGAAATTTTGCAGAACCCTGGGTAGAGCCGGGGGAGACGGAGCTGTGCCGACAGGATGTGCTGTATGATCCGCAGACATCCGGCGGATTGCTGATCGCGGTGGACCCGGCGGATGCGGATGCGCTGTATGAAGAACTGAAAAAAACCGTCCCCAGCGCTCAGCGCATCGGGACGGCTCGGGAATACCGGGGAGGAAAAAGAATCTTCCTTTGCTGAAACAAATGACAATGCCGACAGACTGCCGGGTCCGGGGAAAGCCTTTATCCCCAGACCCGGCAGTTTGCATTACAGATGCTTTGAATTAATAACGGTCTTCCAGCTCTTTGACACGCTGATACAGCTTGTCGTTCACCGGTACGGAGATGCCGTGCTTGGCGGCCAGGCGGCGGATGGTGCCGGCGAACAGTTCTACCTCACTCTTCCGGTGGGCCTTGCCATCCTGGCGCATGGAGGGTTCTCCGGTGGGGTCCATGTGGGCGATAGCGTCCATCCAGAAGTCCATGTCCTGCTCCGTCAGCGGGGTTCCTTCGGCGGTGGCAACCTGCATGACCTCCCGCATGGCGGCAATCATTGTGTCCCGTGCCTCGCCGGGTTTCTGAATCCCGGCATAGGTGCACTCATACACCATAGCGGACTGGTTGCAGCCGGTGTTGATCATCAGCTTGCTCCACTTCTGGAAACGGATGTCCTCAGGCTGGGAGTATGTAAAGTGGATGCTGTCAAAAAAGGCGGTCAGAGCCTCAAGACGGGCGGTGTCGTATCCGGCGGGGACGCCCACGGCCAGCTCTCCGGTTACGCGGCAGATGGCCCGGTTGCCCTCTTTCAGCGCGGACATCTTCTGCGCAACGCACCAGACCAGCTTTTCCGGGCCGAAAGCGTCGCCCAGCACCTGCTCGCTGGCGATGCCGTTGAGAATGGACAGAATGATGGTGTCCGGCCCCACCAGATGGCGGCACTCCGAAATAGCGCTCTCCAGGCCGCCAAATTTAACGGCGAACATCAGAAGATCCACAGGTTCGGTTTCCTTACCGGCATCCACATAGTTGAAGTCGCACAGCTCGTCATTGAAATAGACGCCCTCAGACCGGTAGCGGGCGACCCGCTTCGAATCCGCCAGAATTTTTACATGTTCCCGGCCAAGTGCCTCGGTAAACTGATGGGCGTAGAGGACGCCCAGGGCACCCAGACCCACAATCCCCAC
This sequence comes from Clostridia bacterium, assembly GCA_003245395.1. Classification (GTDB taxonomy): domain Bacteria; phylum Bacillota; class Clostridia; order Oscillospirales; family Oscillospiraceae; genus Oscillibacter. Next base: position 3,748 of record QKDF01000076.1, on the reverse strand, counting down.
GGTTTGAATGGATTTCATATGGCTCATACTCCTTTGTTTTTATTAGGAAAGCGGCGGAAATGTGTCCGCCGCTTTTTGTTCAGGATGCAATTTTTTCCAGCCATCTCAGATCATACGGCTCGAAGATGACCTTCTCATATGCCTCCACATCCAGCAGGGTTCCGTCCCAGTCGGAGTGGATATCGCCGTTTTGCTTGATCAGAATATCATACAGGATATCATAGGTGACGCCATTGGTGGGATCTGTCTCCACAATCGTGCTGTAGGGCAGTGTCTTGTGATAGGTCAGCTCCATGCCCTTGTAGTCAAAATGGAACCCGCAGCGCATCCGGCATCCGTCCAGGCCCGTATAACGGGCAATCTTTTTAAGATCCTGCAGGATCACATCGCCGTCTTCTTCGTATAGATTATCCGGAGTAGTAGCGGTGTAGTCGAAGCGGAACTGGATGGATGCGCCGGGAATGACCCGGAACCGCTCCATATAGGGGAGCAGATCCTTGTTGGGATAGTCCTTGTACAGCACACAGTTGATGCGGAATGGGACAGCCAGCTTGGACAGCAGGGTATCGTTGGATTCCACCACATATTTCTGCATATGGCGGGAGACATTCATGCAGGTAATCTTATGCTTGTTTCTCCGAGTGAAGGCAACAATATCCTCCTCCGACTGCTGCGCGGAGACAGGCAGAGTGGTGTTGATATAGATCTTGTGTGTGTTGGGAATATGATCCAGCATGACCTGCAAAGACTCCAGATTGGCGAGTGGCTCACCGCCGGTGAATACAAAATCACAGCGGGGTGTGATGGCATGCATCCGGTCAATGCTTTTGCAGATTTTCTCCGCGGAGAATCCGGTCAAATCCGCGTATTCCTCTTTGTTGATGCAGAAGGGACAGTGGTTGTGACAGTCATAAGGAACAAAAATCGTAACGGTCGCTCCGCTCTCCCGCGTTTTATAGGGATGTCTCATGATGATCGGCCTTTCCATATAAATCTGTGGAAACAGGACAAAAGCGCCCTGATAAACTCCAGCTCCGTGTACAAACTCATATTTTACTGTATTATTTTGTGGAGGTCAAGAGTAAATATTAAAATCTGTGTCTGGGAACAGACGGAAATGTAAACAGACTGTACACCTGTGCGGGAAAACGTTATAATACAAAAAAATATATGATAAGTTCCCGTGAACCGAAAAGGAGGCGAAGCGGGTGTTTGATTTTCTGCAGCGGCTGCAGGCAGGAATGGACCAGATGACGGCGTTTTTGGCGGCATACCCAAAAGCGGAGATCTGGTTTTCCGCTGTCGTCCGGTTTGTGTTTCCCGTGGTGGCCGTCCTGATTTTGGAACGTGCTGTCCGGGCTTTGCTGAAAATTCCGCATACGCCGGAGACCTGGGGACAGCTCAGCCTGCCCAACGGCACGCCCATTCTGCTTACCCACTGGGAGAATATCATCGGCCGGAGCAAGACGGCAGATGTCTATCTCAACTATCCGAGTATCTCCCGCCAGCACGCCGCCATCTGCCGCGGAGAGACGGGGGAGTGGACGCTCTATGATCTGAAATCCAAGGGCGGAACGGTGGTCAATGGGACGCCGGTGGAGGCGTCCGCCCCAGTGAAGCTGGGAGACACCATTACGCTGGGCGGCGTGCCTCTGGTATTCCTGCCCCAGACAATTGAGGAGCGGGAGGAGCAGGAGCGCCTGCGCAAAGCCGAACAGCCCACGGCCATCTGGCCGTCATTTTTATGGCTGACGCTGTTTCAGATGCTGGCCTGCCTGCAGCTGATTGTGGCGGCGGGCACGGACGCGACCGCCGCGTTGCCGCTGACCTTTCTGGGACTGACGGCTGTGATGTGGATTTATTATGCGGTACTGCGGATTTCCCGATGCGTGGGGTTTGAGATGGAGACCATTGCGTTCTTCCTCTCAACGCTGTCCCTGTCGATTACGGCCTCCTCCGCACCGTCCGTACTGCCCAAGCAGTTTCTGGCCATTTTGCTGGGGCTGGTACTCTTTTTGGTGCTGGGCATCTTCCTGCGTGATCTGGACCGAACCAAAAAGCTGCGGTGGCTGTTCGCGGCGGGAGCCATCGGCCTGCTGGGATTGACGCTGGTGGCCGGCACACAGAAATACGGCGCGGCCAACTGGATCTCGCTGGGTGGATTTTCTTTCCAGCCGTCCGAGCTGGCTAAAATCTGCTACATTTTTGCAGGCTCCGCCACGCTGGAGCGGCTGTTCCGCCGGCGGAACCTGACGCTGTTCATTGTGCTGACCGGCGTGTGTATTGGCCTGCTGGGTCTGATGAGTGATTTCGGCACCGCGGCTATCTTTTTTGTGACTTTTTTGGTGATCGCCTATCTCCGCTCGGGCGATTTTGCCACCTTGAGCCTGATCTGCGGCGCGGCGGTGTTCGGCGCAGGGATCATTGTACGGTTCAAGCCGTACATTTTAAACCGGTTTGCCGTCTGGGGCCACGCCTGGGAAAACGCCTCCACCACCGGCTATCAGCAGACCCGCACCATGTCGGCGGCAGCGTCCGGTGGTCTGGTGGGTATGGGTGCCGGTAATGGCTGGCTCCACAAGATACCCGCGGCGGACACAGACCTGGTGTTCGGCATGCTGTGCGAGGAGTGGGGCCTGATCATTGCGCTGCTGGCGGTGGCCGCCATTGTGACGCTGGCCGTCTTTGCGGCCCGGGCCTGCCGGGAGGGGCGTTCCAGCTTTTATACCATCGCCGCCTGCGCGGCGGGATCATTGCTGGTTTTTCAGACCAGCCTGAATGTGTTCGGCTCCGTGGATATTCTGCCCCTGACGGGCGTTACCTTCCCTTTCGTATCCAACGGCGGGTCGGCCATGCTGGCCGCGTGGGGCTTGTTGGCCTATCTGAAGGCCACGGACACCCGGGAGAACGCCAGCTTCGCCATCCGCCGCAGTCACGCCAGGCGCGTGACGCAGGAGGCCCGGGACAGGGCCTCACCGGTGGAGGAATTCCGGAAGGAGGACGGGCATGAAGAAAATTGAACGGCGGGCCATCGTCTGTCTGGTGCTGGCGCTGCTGCTGGTATCAGGTCTGGTGCTGTTCACGGGCCGGTTCCTCCTGGAGGGCGGAAGCTGGGTGTCTTCGGCATTCAACCGCCACCTCTATAACAGTGCGGGGCAGCTCTCCAGCGGTACCGTCCTGGACCGGGACGGCGATGAGCTCTCCTACGTGACGGAGGACGGGAAGCGCACGTATTTCGGCAATGCCGACGTCCGCAAGGCCACGCTTCATGTGGTGGGTGACCTGCAGGGTAACATCGCCACCGGGGCGCTCAATGCCTTTGCGGATAAGCTGACGGGCTACGATCTGATCAACGGCGCCTTTGCGGCCTCGCAGGGCAGCAAGCTCTACCTGACCATCGATGCCCGGTATAATTACGAGGCATACAAGGCGCTGAACGGACGGGCGGGAACGGTTGCGGTGTACAATTACAAAACCGGAGAGATTGTCTGTCTGGTTTCTTCGCCCACATATGACCCGCTGCATGTGCCGTCGGATATTGGAACCAATGACCGCTACCAGGGCGCGTATATCAACCGTTTTCTCTCCTCTGTATTTACCCCGGGCTCGGTGTTCAAGACCGTCACGGCCGCCGCTGCACTGGAGCAGATTCCCGATCTGACGTCACAAACCTGGACCTGCGCAGGGTCCGTCCGGATCGCCGGAGAGACGATTACCTGTTCTGCCGCCCATGGGACGGAGACGTTCG
>QKDF01000044.1 GCA_003245395.1 Clostridia bacterium | reverse complement strand
GTCGATGCAAATGTCATAGTTTTCCACCGCCCCCCACTTGCGCATGGAATAGTATTCGTAATAGGCGCTCCTGCGCTTGTCCGCGCGGGCAATCAGTGTTTTGGCCCGCTCACGGTCCAGCTTCTCCCGCTCCATTACTTTTTCGATCCGGCGTTCCAGAGGTGCGCCGATGAACAGGCGCAGCAGGTTGGGATTTCCCTCCAGCGCGTGGTCGGCGCAGCGGCCAATCAGAACGCAGGGGCCTTCCTCCGCCAGCTGGCGGATTGCGTCATAGACGGCCACATATACCTGCTGTTCCAGCGAATCCTTCGCGCCCGCCCCCGGCAGTGCGGGCATGTAGGAGTTCATCGCCACGGAATAGAGCAGACTCCGGGGCCGCTCATCAAAATTACCCAGCAGCTTTTCGCTCAGCCCGCTCTTTTCCGCCGCCAGCTGCAGCATCTCCTGGTCGTAGCAGGGGACATTCAGCCGGGCAGCCACACGCCGTCCGATCTCATGGCCGCCGCTGCCGAACTGGCGGCCGATGGTAAGAATTGTTTTCATGGAGACCATCTCCCTTCTTTTCTATTATAAGAGCCTGTCTCTTTGCCGTCAACCAAAAAGCGGAAGCGCATCATTGCGCTCCCGCTCTCCCTTTTATTCCGGCATGGCCTTGCCCAGCCGCTTGTACATGGTCTTTTTCACCGCCCGCAGGATATTTTCATATCCCGTGCAGCGGCACAGGTGGCCGGAGAGCAGCTTGCGCAGCTCCGCATCCGTGTATTCCTTCCCCGTCTCCAGAATCTCCACCGCCGTAAGGATGAATCCCGGCGTGCAGAAGCCGCACTGAATGGCGGCTTCGTCAATGAATGCCTGCTGAATGTCGCTCATCTCGCCGTCAGGGCCCAACAGGCCCTCCAGCGTGCGGATGTGCTTGCCCTCGGCCCAGACAGCCAGATAGATGCAGGAGTTGAATGCCTCGCCGTCGATGAGGACGTTGCAGGCGCCGCACTCCCCTACCTCGCAGCCCTTTTTCACGGAGGTCATCCGAAAATCGTTGCGGAGCATATCCGTCAGAGAGGCCCGCACGTCCACGGAGCGCTCCACGTCGTTGCCGTTGAGGTTGAAATGAACCGTCTTGTACTGCTTCACAAATTTTTCCGCCATTACAGCTCACCTCCCGCCAGCCGAACCGATTCGATAAACGCGCGCTTGGCGCTCTCCACCGCGATGTGCATCCGGAAATCCCGGGAGGCACGCCAGGAATCCCGGGGATTGATGTCCGCTTTCACCGCCTGGGAAAAGGCCTCGGCCAGCTCCTGGGAAACGGGCTGTCCGTTTGCCGTCTGTTCCGCCGTGGCCGCCCGCAGGGGCACGGGGCCGGCCACGCCGAAGGCGATGCGGGTCCGCTCCACTGTCTTTTTATCGGCAGAGAGCCGCACATTGACGGAAGTACCCAGCGTGGCGATGTCCATGGCGTTGCGCATGGCGTACTTAATATAGTGGCCGAAGGTGTTTTCGTAGCTCTCCTTCGGGATGAGAATGGCAGTCTGAATCTCACCGGGGTGAAGATCCACCTTGCCGGCCTTAAGATAGAAATCATGGATGGGCTGACGGCGCACGCCGTCGGGGCCGGTCAACTCCACAATGGCGTCCCAGGCAAACAGTGTGGACGCCGAATCCGCGGAGGTAACGCCGTTGCAGGTGTTGCCGCCGATGGTGCCGATGTTGCGGATCTGTGGGCCGCCCACCTGATCCACCGCCTCGCCCAGCACGTTGATATACTGCTGGATCAGCGGATCTTTGGTGATGTGGGAAAAGCTGGTGAGGGAGCCGATACGCAGCGTGCCGTCCGCCTCCTGGGAGACGCCCCTCAGCGCGTCGATGCCGTAAATGGAGATCAGCTCCGCGCCGGCCCGCTTGCCCTCCCGCATCTGTACCAGCACATCGGAGCCGCCGGCGATGATCTGCGCGTCAGGGTGGGCCACGCGAAGGGCGACGGCCTCGTCTACGCTGCCCGCCTCGTACAGGGCTTTCATATCATACATAGTCGGTTCCTCCTCTCAGTCTTCAATGAGCCCCGCCTTGCGGAACTCGGCATACAGTACGTGCGGGGTAATGGGGATGCGCCGGACGTACACGCCGGTGGCCTGGGCAATGGCGTTGCGGATTGCCGGTGCGCCGGAGCAGGCGGGCGGCTCGCCCAGCGCCTTGGTGCCGTACGGCGAAGTGGGTTCCGCGTTCTCCACAAACTCCGCCTGCAGATCGGGGTGATCCAGGAAGGTGGAGAGCTTGTAGTCCAGCAGATTGTTGTTAAGGGGCTTGCCGGTCTTCTCGTCAAAGAGCAGCTGCTCAGATAGGCCAAACCCGATGGCCATGGACATGCCGCCGTGCACCTGGGCCTCCGCCAGCGCGGGGTTGATCAGCGTACCGCAGTCGTGGACGTTCACCATGTTGACCAGCTTCACCTTACACATGGGGATATCCACCTCCACTTCGGCAAAAGAGCAGCCGAAAGAGTAGGCGTTCGTCTTGATCTGCGCCGTGGTTTCGGCGGTAATGTGCTGGCTGTGCTCCATGGAGTACAGAGATTCCATTGCCAGATCACCCAGGGACTTGAGCACCCGCCCGTCGCTGATGCGGATGATCTGCCCGTCCACAAGGTCCAGGTTGCTCACCGGCATCCGGGTTTGCTCATGGGCGATGTTCAGAATGCGCTCCCGCAGGGCCTTGGCGGTCTGCATGATGGAGAAACCGCCGATATACGTCTGCCGGGAGGCGTAGGCGCCGGTGCCGTAAGGCGTGATGTCCGTGTCCTGAGTTGAGATCACATGGACATCCTCGAAGGGAATGCCCACGGCGTCCGCCACCATCTGGGAATAGGCTGTATCACAGCCCTGGCCGATCTCCGTCTCGCCGGTCTGGAACTGGAGGGAGCCGTCCTGATTGAGTACCATGCGGCAGGAAGAGCTCTCCAGCGCGATGGGCCACACGGCGGTGTTGTACCAGAACACCGCTACGCCCACGCCCCGGCGGACAGGCCCGGTCTGGTTCTGGTATTCCTTGTATTTGCGGACAAAATCGATGGTCTCCATGCCCTTGTTCATGCACTGGTTGAACGTATCGGCATAGAGCTCGTTCTTGGAAAAGCCGTCCACATAGCCCATGGGCATCAGATTCTTCCGCCGGAAGGCGACGGGGTCCATGTTCAGAGCGCGGCACACGTCGTCAATGTGGCTCTCCCCGGCGAACATGGCCTGGGGAATGCCGTAGCCCCGCATAGCGCCGGAGGCCGGCGTATTGGTAAACACGGAGTAGGCGTCGCACTCCAGATTGTCGCAGGGATAGAGCTGTGGGAACGCACCCATGCCCTTGGCCACTACGCCGTGGCCGTGGGAGGCGTAAGCGCCCTGATTGGAGAACGCCTCAAACTTCCGGGCAACGAAGGTGCCGTCCGGCCGCAGCCAGGAGATGATATGGGTGCGGATGGCGTGGCGCACGCGGTTGGATACGAATGTTTCCTCGCGAGAGCACTCCAGCTTCACCAGCCGGCCACCCACCTGGGTGGAGCACCACGCGCAAAGCGGCTCGTACAGGGCATCCTGTTTATTGCCGAAGCCGCCGCCGATATACGGCTTGAGCAGGCGCACCTTGCCCCAGGAAATTCCCAGCGCCTGCCCAACGACACGCCGGACAATGTGGGGAATCTGGGTGGAGGAAACCACCACAACGCGCCCCGCCTCTTCATAGGCGAAGCACCCGTGGTTTTCAATGTGGCAGTGCTGCACGGTGGGGGTGTCATACCAGCCCTCCACCCGGATCAGACCGGGTTCCTGAATGGCCTTCTGATAGTCGCCCCGGCGGATATCGGTGTGAGCCAGGACATTGTGAGGGCAGTCCTCATGAATCTGAGGCACGCCCTCCTCCATGGATTTCTGGGGGTCCAGCACAAAGGGCAGTTCTTCATATTCCACCTTCAGCGCCCGGACGCCCTGGGCGGCGGCCACCTCGTCCTCGGCAATCACCACGGCCACCTCGTCGCCGTAATAGCGCACATGGCGGTTGAGCAGCATCCGGTCGGCCACGTCCTGATGGTGCGGGTCCATAGACCAGGGATGGCCCGCCGTGGGGAACTTGATGTCGGGGACATCAAAGCAGGTGAGCACCTTCACCACGCCGGGAATGGTTTCCGCCTCGGCAGTATCCACGGATTTGACATAGCCGTGGGCGATGGTGGAATGCAGAATTTTGACAATCAGGGCACTCCGGTCACACAGATCGTCCATGTATTTGGCCCGTCCGGTCGCCTTTTCAAAGGCGTCCACGCGGGCGACGCTTTTTCCTACGTTCTTGGGCATGGGCTTGACCTCCTTTTTGAAAACATTGCCGTCTTCCTTGACTGGAATCGGCAAAAGCCGGTATACTATTCAATGAAATGAGGTGGTTCGATGGAAAATCCCCGTCTGAAGCTGGGCTGTGTGGTACTGGCGGCAGGAAACGCCAGCCGGTTCGGGTCCAACAAGCTCCTCTCGGATCTGGAGGAAACATCCCTGATCCGGCGGACATTGGACGTCATCCCGGCGGCGGCCTTTGACGCGGTAACGGTGGTGACGCAGTATCCGGAAATTGAGCGCCTCGCCGGGGAATTCGGCTTCTCCGCCGTTCACAACGACCGGCCTGATCTGGGGCTGAGCCGCTCCGTCGCGCTGGGCCTCACGGCTCTTGCGGACTGCGACGGCACGGCCTTTGTGGTATCGGATCAGCCGCTGCTGCGCCGCGGGAGCGTGGCGGCTCTGGTGGATTTCTGGCGTACAGAACCGCAGTTCATCGCCGCACTGGGCCACGGAGGCGTGCGGGGCAACCCCTGCATTTTCCCCGCCCAGTTCTATCCGGAGCTTTTAGCGCTGAAAGGCGACGTGGGCGGCGCGGTGGTCATCCGCGCCCACGAGCCGGAGGGCTGTCTGCGTCTTCTGGAGGTTGAACCTGAGGAATTGGCCGACGTGGATACGCCTGATGCTTTAAATCAGCTCAAAGCAGGAACCCTGTACTGATGCTCGGATACGGGCCGCCGATGGCGGCCCGTATTTTTATTTGCGGCTGTAGGGCGTATTTTCCAACGGCAGCGAACTGCGGAAATTCCCATCGTAGCGGAAATAGGCGTCGGCAATGGCGGGCGCGGTGGGAATGGAAGTAATCTCTCCGATGCCGATGGCGCCGCAGGCTACGTTCAGGCCCGGTTTCTCCACGATCAGTGCCTTGACCTCGGGAATCTGATTGGCCCGGAACAGGCCCAGTGTGCCGTATTTGGCCAGCGGCTTGCAGTTCTCCAACGGATACCGCTCCGTCAAAGCGAAGCCCATGGACATCACCACGCCGCCCTCAATCTGTCCCTCTACCGAGGTGGGGTTGACGGCCTTGCCCACGTCATGGGCGGCGATGATCTTTTCGATCTTTCCCTCCTCGTCCAGAATACAGATCTGGGTGGCATAGCCGTAGGCCACATGGCTGACCGGGTTGGGCACGTTGGCGCCCAGCGGGTCGGTTTTGGCCAGATACTCGCCGTAAAACTCCTGTCCGTTCAGCTCCGGCAGAGCGTGACCCTCCAGCGCAGCCTTGAGTTTTTCGCAGGCGCGGCGGCAGGCCTCGCCGGTGATGAGCGTCTGGCGGGAGCCGGAAGTGGTGCCGGAATCCGGCGCAATCCAGGTGTTTGATCGCTCGTAAACCACGGCCTGCTTTCCAAGGCCCAGCTCGCCGCAGACCATCTGGGTCAGCACGGTGCCGAGGCCCTGGCCGATGCAGGACGCACCGGCGAAAATGTGAATTTTACCCTCTTGCACAATCAACCGCACCCGGCCCGTGTCCGGGATGCCCACCCCCACGCCCGCATTTTTCATGGCGCAGCCGATACCCACGTACTTCGCCGCGTCGTAGTAAGGCTTAACGGCCAGCAGCGTCTCGGCAAGGCCGGTGGATTCGTCCACGATCTGGCCGTTGGGCAGCTCCTGTCCCGGGCGGATGGCGTTGCGCCAGCGGATCTCCCAGGGGGAGATGCCCACTTTGTCGGCCATCTGGTTGAGCAGGCTTTCAATACAAAAACAGGTCTGGGTCACGCCGAAGCCGCGGAATGCGCCCGCGGGGGGATTATTGGTATAATAGGCCCAGCCGTCGATTTCAAAGTTCTGATAATTATAGGGGCCGGCCGCGTGGGTGCAGGCTCGCTCCAGCACCGGCCCGCCCAAAGAGGCGTAGGCGCCGGTATCGGCGATAACCTCCGCCACCACGCCCTGAATGATGCCGTTTTCGTCGCAGCCGATGGAAAATTCCATGTCCATGGGGTGGCGCTTGGGATGAACCAGCAGGCTCTCCGCCCGGGTGAGTTTGGCCTTCACAGGCCGCTTCGTCAGGTATGCCACCAGCCCGGCCAGATGCTGGACAGTCACGTCCTCCTTGCCGCCGAAGCCGCCGCCCACCAGCAGGTTCTGCACCTTCACCTTTTCGGCGGGCAGGCCCAGCATACCCATGGTCTCATGCTGGGTATCGTAGGCGCCCTGATCCGTGGACCAGATCTTTACGCCGTCTTCCTCTGTGATGGCCACGGCGCACTCGGGTTCCAAAAACGCATGCTCCGTCCAGGGGGTGGAGAAGCGCTGGGTGAGCACATATTTGGAGCGGGCAATGGCTTCTGCGGGGTTTCCTCGCTGGATGTGCTTGTGGGCCAGCAGATTGCCGGTTTTGTGCACCAGCGGCGCATCGGGAGCCATGGCCTCCTGCGGATTGTGGACGCAGGGCAGTTCCTCGTAATCAACCTTAATCAAATCTTTGGCCTGCCGGAGAATCTCTTGGGTCTCGGCGGCCACAAGACAGATGGCGTCGCCCAAATAGTGGGTGATATCCCCCACGGCGATCATGGTGTCCCAATCCTTGACCAGATGGCCCACCTTGTTGCTGCCGGGGATATCGGCGGCGGTGTAGATACCCACCACGCCGGGCAGCGCCCGCGCCTCTTCCGCATGGATGGCCAGCACCCGCGCCCTGGGATAGGCGCTGCGCACCGCACTGGCATAAATCATCCCGTCAAGATACACGTCGTCGGGGTAGACGCCCGTTCCGGTCACCTTCTCCCGTACATCCACCCGCGGCACCCGCTGTCCCAAGCTCCAGTCATCCGGCTCGGGTGGAATTTCTCCGGCGCGGATCACCTCAGCCGCCAGCAAAATGGCGTCGATGATCTTCACATAACCGGTACAGCGGCAGATATTGTTGCGGATGGCAAAGGCGGCTTCCTCCCTGGTGGGATTCGGATTCTGATCCAGCAGCGCCTTGGCGCAGATCACCATGCCCGGGATGCAGAAACCGCACTGCACGGCCCCCGCCTTGCCGAAGGCATAGGTATATACGTCCTTTTCAAAGTCGCTTAGCCCCTCCACCGTAACAATCGTTTTGCCCTCCAGCTTGTCGGTCTGGGCAATGCACGCCTTGGTGGGTTTGCCATCGATCAGAATGGTACAGGTGCCGCAGGCACCCTCGCTGCACCCATCCTTCACGGATGTAAGATGAAGCTCATCCCGCAGATACCGGATGAGTTTTTGGTTGTAGTCCACGGTCACAGCTTTGCCGTTGACGGTAAATGACGCCATCGTGAATTCCTCCTCAAACTCCGTGTCCGACTCCGGTCCCACGGTTCGCAAACGAAAGGTTGACCTTTACATATAAATTATACAGTATGAACTGCACCAGTACAACCGAGGTAATTCCTCTTTGCGTTATTTTATTTATAGGATATCGGTGTCGCGATGTCGCGGCAATTCCCAGCCCACCACCAGCGTGCCATCCCGGACGGTAATGGCGGCCTCAGGCTCCAGAATATGATTGCTCACAGCAAGCGGTTCTCCTGCTCGGAGTACCGCGTCGTTCAGCGGATACTGAAATCCCACCTCGTCCACGCCCTGGGCAGGCGGACCGAAACAGAACGCCGAAAACAATCCCCACTCCACTTCCCGCTTCACCGTCAGCGTTTCGTTTCGGATTGCCGTCCAAATAAAGTCGTCATCCTCCAGATAGCCCCGAACGCCGTGTTCCCGCAGCCAGATCAACGCCTGGAGATTGGCCAGCGTGTGGTCCAGCCGCTTGCCGCCCGTACCGCCATAGATGTAAAATTCATTGCAGCCCTGCTTCAGGCCCTCTTTCAGCGCCAGCATGGTATCCGTATCATCCTTTTCCACCGGGACACGCAGGACATTGGGCAAGTTCTCCGGCTCATCCATGGAGTCAAAGTCTCCCAGCAGCAGATCCGGGGTAATCCCCGCCTTTTGGCAGATCAAATATCCCGCATCGGCGGCAATGATCAGATCGCCGGGGACGGGGAGTTCCCGCAGTCCGTAATAGGTGCCGGCGGCAAACACAAAACAGCGCTTCAACGCATCTCCCTCTTTTCGTTGCTTTTCCTGATGATGGTTATTATTTTACCACATTCCGGCCTTGTTTACAAACTGCAACTGCCACAGGGAAAGAGCGCCTGCGGAAAATCCGTGCAGGCGCTCTTTCAGGGTTACATAATATGGTCTTCGCAGCAGTTGTCCAGAACGCGCATTCCCATTTCTCCCCGCTCGGCCACAGGAAACGTCGCAATACTCACGGAGTCAAAGGCAGGACAAAGGCGCCTTTCCGGTTCCAGACGCAGATTTGGCGCGTCGTTCACCGCATGCTGTTTTTGGTTCATAAAATCACCCTCTGCTAGTGTTTGATCCCAATGCAGAAGTATTCCTAAAAAATTTCAAAAAGGGGGTTGACAATTCCCGTCATTTTTGTATAATAATATCTGTTCGCTACGCGGTGTTCCGCACGGCGGGCAGCAGATAGCGGGTTTGTGTAATGGTAGCACGCCGGACTCTGACTCCGTCTGTGAGGGTTCGAATCCTTCACCCGCTGCCATAAAAGAAGTCTTGAGAAATCAAGGCTTCTTTTATTTTTACTTAGAGCTGCAGCCCATTTGGATTCACAATTAATTGAAACTCATTCAC
>QKDF01000310.1 GCA_003245395.1 Clostridia bacterium | reverse complement strand
ACAGCTGGCAAAACAGCTGGCCGCACAAAGCGGAAGCAAAGAGACGCTGGGTGGATACATCTGGCCGGAATCCGTCAGCAAACGCATCACGTCTCCGTTCGGGAAGCGCGTATCGCCCGGCGGCATCGGCAGTACAAACCACCAGGGCGTAGATATCGGTGGTGTGGGATATACCACGCAGGTTCTGGCGGCCAAGGCCGGAAAGGTGGTCATCTCACAGCTCAGCAGCTCTTATGGAAACTATGTGGTCATCGATCACGGAGGCGGGAACACAACCCTGTATGCGCACATGAGCTGCCGCAAAGTCAGCGTGGGTGATGTCGTATCACAGGGACAGGTCATCGGAATTACGGGCGCCACCGGGCACGCCACCGGCCCGCATCTGCATTTCGGCATTACGGAAAACGGAGAGTGGGTGGACCCCCTGAAATACCTGACAGATTACATCAAGGCGTGGTAACGCGGGAATAAGGCGGTTTATTCGGCGGAGTGACAAACCTATCATCAATTTAAGGTTCGTTTAAGGTAACCAACAAAAAATGCGGAAAGCATCAGCTATGTAAGCTGGCAAATTTTGATAAGGGTACGGCGTCGAATTATGAAAGAGGTTTTGTATGATCAGGAAAACCAGGCGGAATCTGCCGCCCATCGGTCAGAGGAAACTCTTGTGCCCGCGGGTGAAACCCATCCGGAGCCGAAGGTAAAGAAATTGCGGAGCCTGCTTAACTGGAAGAGCGAAAAAAAGATGGGGAGAACATTGCTCCTCCTCGCGCTCGCGTTGATTGCTGTGCTGGCTTTTATACTGGTACGCTTTGGAAAAAAGAAGAGCAGTAGCGAGGTAACCTATACGACTGTGGCGGTAAAGAACCGGGACATCTCGGAATCACTCAGCGCCAGCGGAACTTTGGAACCGGCCAACTCCTATACGGTGACCACTTTGAACGGCGGCGAGGTGCTCTCCGCCGACTTTGATGAGGGCGACACCGTGACCAAGGATGCGGTGCTGTATAAGATCGATTCCTCCGACGCCTCCAGCAGTCTGGAAAAAGCCGAGATTTCCCTCAACGAGGCGCAGCAGAGCTATGACAATGCTGTGGACAGTGTCCATTTGAAGGCGCCGGTGGCAGGTATGGTGGCTTCTCTCAACATAAGCGTAGGGGATTCCGTGACGGCAGGAGAGACCATCGCAACGGTCCGGGACGCCAGCGTGATGACACTGAAGGTGCCCTTTGATTCCTCGGATGCGGCCGGATTCTATGTGGGTGAGAGCGCCACGGTCACACTGGACGGCTCCTTTGAGACGCTCAGCGGCACAGTGAATTCCATCTCCGGTGCCGATACGGTTCTCACCGGCAATCAGATTGTCCGCTATGTCGTTATTCAGGTACAAAATAACGGCGGATTGACCGATACACAGGCGGCCACTGCTTCCATCGCCGGCAGTAACTCCAGCGACAGTGCTACCTTGGAATACAAGGCCGAGGGTACGGCTACTGCTTCTGTTTCCGGTTCAGTGGCCGACATCAATGTAGAGGAGGGCGGTACGGTTTCCAAGGACCAGACGATTGTGACGCTCTCGGGGCACGCCTTGGACGAATCAATTCAAAAGGCAGACGACTCCCTGCGCAATGCCCAGCTGTCTATGGAAAATGTGCAGGAACAGCTGGATAACTACACCATTACATCCCCTATTGACGGTACCATTGTGGATAAAGAGATCAAGGCGGGCGACAATGTGGAATCCGGAGATACGCTGTGTACCGTTTATGACCTGAGCTATCTGCAGATGACCATGAACATCGACGAGTTGGACATCAGCAAGGTGGCGGTCGGTCAGACCGTCAACATTACGACGGATGCGGCGGAAGGGAAGACCTATACCGGTACGGTTACCAAGGTTTCCGTGGCTGGTACGACCACCAGCGGTACCACCACCTATCCCGTCACCGTCCGGATCGACAGCACGAATGATCTGCTGCCCGGCATGAACGTGGATGCTGAGATTGTTATCAAGGAAAGCGACAATGCCCTGACGATTCCCGCGGCGGCGGTGTCTCACGGCGATAGAGTGCTGATTACATCCGACTCCCCCAGCGCTTCCAACGCATTGGATGAGACAACACCCGATGGATACGTCTATGTCAAGGTGACCACCGGTATCAGTGAAGACGACTATATTGCGATTACCAGCGGCCTGCAGGCAGGAGATACCGTGGCCTATGCCAAGCAGACCGGCGGCAGCAGCACCACGACTCAGCAGAACACCGGCTTCCTGTTTGGCGGCAGTTCCGGTAGCAACAGGCAATATCACCGGTCGTCCGGCAGTTACAGCAGAAGTGAAGGTGCTGGTGGCTATTCAGGCGGGGGACACAATGGGTGAGCGTGTTGATGAAACTCCGCGAGGCCCGCAAGAACACATGAGCGTCACAGCAGTTACCGCGGAAGACCGGTTTTCTATGTGGACGAGTGGCCCACAGATTCCCTGTGGAATCGGGTGTGAAACGGATAGAGTTCCATTCAAACAGCGGTGTACTGACAGTGGAATGCATTGAAAACGGCTTCGTGATGTAACGCCTTGCGCAAAGGCCTCCAGCTATGGCTGGAGGCCTTTGAAATTCCCCGGTTTTCAATGTAAATTAGAAACTGCCCTACCATGATTGAAGCCGATCACGCCATGCTGTTTCCGTACGAGACAGCAGATGCTTTTCGTCAACGGGAAAGCCCATGCCGCAACACTGCAAAGATATTTGGATGAACCAAAAGGCTGCCCGTTGCGGGCAGCCTTTGAAAACGTATTTGCCAATTGAAAAAACTCTCTTATACCGGAACGGCTTCCGTGGCTTTTAGGCTGCGGACGGTTGGCTGACGCAGGGGGACACTTGCCTTTTCAGGGACAACGAGACGCCGCCCAACAGAGTGATACAGAATCCCTGCCTGCTCAGCGGCCTCCAAGCTGTAACAATTCCTTCCGTCCAGCACCACGGGACGAGCCATCAGCATGGAAAATTTCGAGAGGGGGAAATCCCGAATCTGCTGCCAGTCCGTCAGAATCAGGCAGAGCTCCGCTCCTGCAACAGCTTCTTCGATCCTACCGCAGTATTCAATATGGCTGGGGCAGACACCCTGTATACGCTCGTATCCAGTTGGGTCCCAGGCCCGCACAACAGCGCCTCTTTTGATCAGTTCCGGCAGAATCTGAAGGGACGGCGCACCCCGGAGATCGTCCGTCCCAGGCTTGAAAGTCAACCCCAAAACGGCCACCGTTCGTCCCTTCAGACTGCGGTAATAGGTCTTTGATTTTTTCAGAAGCAACAGCTTTTGTCGCTCGTTTACCTCAATGGACGCCGCTACTGTTTTCAACTCGCAGCCGTGTACCCGGGCCAGCTTCCGGAGGGCCTTGGTGTCTTTGGGGAAGCAGGACCCGCCGTAACCGATTCCCGCCTGAAGAAACCGGGGGCCGATCCGGGGATCAAGCCCCATGCCGAAGGCGACGCCGTCCACATCTGCGCCGACAGCCTCGCACAGATTGGCAATTTCATTGATATAGGAAATCTTAAGAGCCAGAAAATTGTTGGAGGCATATTTGATCATTTCGGCTGTCCGGCAATCCGTAACAATAATTTGGCCTGTATAGCGCGCGTACAGCGCCCGCAAAACCGACTCTCCACGCGGGCTTTTCACGCCGCACACCACTCGCGGCCCTTGCATAAAATCGCGTACGGCGGTTCCCTGGGACAGGAACTCGGGGTTGGCGGCCATTTCCACGCGGATGCCGCCTTGCGCTTTCTCCAGAAACAGCTGCTCCAATCGGTCATTTGTTCCAATGGGTACCGTGGATTTGACCACGCAGACCAAATCTTTCGTGGCTGTCCGGGCAATCTGCCGTACAGCGTCAAAGACCTGGGTCAGGTCGGCGGAACCGTCTTCCCGCTCCGGCGTTCCCACGCACAGAAAAACCGCCTCCACACCTGCGCAGGCCTCCGCACAGTCGTCTGTATAGGAGAGGCGCTGGGCATTTTCCAGCATCAGTTCCTCCACTTGTGTCTCCATGATCGTAGGACGCCCTGCCCGCAGCAAGCGAAGCTTGGCTTTGTCCGTTTCCACGCAGGCAACCTCATGACCCCACTGCGCCAGACACACCGCCGTTACAAGTCCCACATATCCGGTTCCGATTACAGCTGTTTTCATACTATGCTCCTTTCACCGTACGCTGCATTGTCTCTGCACCAACCAATATCCGGGCGTAATGCTCCATCAGACCGTTAAATACATTCTCCCAGTTCATGCCGGCCGCAGTCTGCAGCGCGCCTTTACGAAGAGTTTCCCGCAGAGTGGGGTTCAGCATGGCTCGGAGCGCGCGGGTCAGGTCCTCCGCGTTCCCATAACGGGTTACCATGGCGTTTTGTGCATGAGCGGTGTAATCGGTTACGCCGCCGGAATCGGTGCAGATCACCGGAAGGCCGCTGGCCATCGCCTCCAAGACGACATTTCCGAAGGTCTCTGTACCCGAAGGGAACACAAATACGTCCGCACTGGCATAGATTTCGGCCAACTCTGTACCCCGCTTTTCCCCGGTTAGCACCAGGTTTGAAAACCCGGCATTCTCCAGCTGTAAGCGGTAAGGCCCGTCTCCTGTAACCCAGAACACCGTTTCATCTCCGTGCTCACTGTTGAACGAGGGAAGACTTTGTAAAAGTACATCAAGTCCCTTTTCCGCAGAGACCCGGCCCACGTACAGGTAAACGGTTTTTCCTGTGCCGCCGAGACTTGCCCGGCGCGCCTCTGAGCGCAGCGAGGGCGAAAAGCGTTCCGTGCTGATGCCTCGGGGCCACAGGGCCAGATGGGACATATTCCGACACTCCAGCTCCCGCAGAGTATTCCACGAGGGGGCAAGATTCAAAAGCGCAAAGCTGTGAAACCAGCGCAGATAGGACCATAGAACCTGTTTTAAATGGGGAAGGCCATAGTGCGTAAGGTACTGATCAAAATTCGTGTGGTAGGACATGAGGACGGGAAATCCCAGTTCCCGGGCGGCCATCAATCCCGAAAAACCGATGCCGGCCTCCGTCACAATGTGGACAAGATCCGGTTCGAAATCGGCAAGCTGAGCGGTTAGCCGGGCGTGAGGGGGAAAAACAAGCCGGCAATCCGGATAGATGGGGGGGCAGACGCCCCGGTACCGCACGACGGGCAGCCCCGCGCACTCCTCGCTTTCAAAGCCGTATTCCGGCGCAAAAAAAACATGCTCCACGCCGTTCTGACGTAAATACAGGCTTAAATATCGTAGTGTGTTGGAGACGCCGTTGACTTGGGGATAAAAGGTGTCGGTGAAAAAAGCAATCCGCATGATATCTCCTCTCCTTTATAAAACCCTCTGCAGGGGAACGAACTCTTCCTCCGGCTCGCAGCGTTTTTTTGCACTTTCAGAAAGCAGAGCGATGGCCTCCACACAGGAAAGAACCGCACAGCGCAGATCGTTATCCAGAGAGGGGGTACTTTTATAATACCGCTCCTGCTGCGCTTCAAAGCGGACCCAGATGTCCTCCATGCCGAGACCGCCTTGCATTTCCAAGGACAGGGAAGGCGTCTCCAGTTCCGATAGATGGTCCAGTAAAAAGCGGTGCAGCTGTTTTTCATACAGAAGATGGAGCCGCAGACCACCGTGAAACCGATTCGTATGTACGTAACAGAAAAAATCCGTATAGAAATGACAGAGGACTCCCATCATCAGGGAGGTTAGGCAGTCATTCCATACGGATTCAGATCTCGGCAGCAGAGAGCGGATCAAGCGCTGAACATAGTTGCGGCAATAGCGCAGAAAATGTGGCCGGTAGAGAAACGCAGGAATTAAATCCGGCAGGATATTTCCCAGCGTAAAACTTCCGGGAGCCAACTGAATCCCGTATTGCTGCTGTAATTGCCCGCGCACAATGCGGGAAATTACAATATGTGATTGTTTTTCCATATTGCATCACCTGTTTTTAGTATAGCGGCTTGGCCGTGATTTTTCATCAGAGGGGTGTAAATTGTGCGTCATATCTATGTCAAGCTGAAGATGATTTCCGCAGCAGGGTGAAGGGGAGCTTCCGACTGCCCGCGGCGGTTCGCACGAAAATACTTATTTTACACAGAATTTGTAGTCGTGCGCTTACAAATTTGATTTTAAAACGATATCATAATAGATGCGAAGCAGCCTTCTTTTCATTTTAACCCTCTTTAGCGGAGCGGCCGGACGTCATGGAGCAGACGTCCGGCCGCTCCGTTTTTTAAGGGGCGTGTCCTGAAGAAATCGGCCTCCCTGACATTTGGGCGCAAAGCCATACTAAAACAAGTGGCATGAGCCAAATCTTTGGGAGGCGACTGCCATTTGTCCGGCGGAGTGATTACTTTGCCGAACAGTTTATTTTACTGCCACTGTTTTACAGAGTCTTTATTTTACCTTTACCCCTGCTTGCTTGATTGTGCTTTATTAACACGGTAGTATCAATGAGTAACCAGCAAAACAAAGCAATATAAATTTGAAAATGTCAGAAAATGCAGAGAAAGCAGATCTGTATAATCGTGAAGGAAAGATTCGGAAAGTGAAGATTGACAAGGGGTCAGCGGTCTGAATCTGCCGTCTCAGACTTCATGCGTACTATGCTTTCTACAAAATGGACAAAGCGGAAAGAGGAGAAAACACAATGAAAACAAATTGGAAACATTCAGTCGTCAGTCTTTTCCTAGCCGGAGTTGTGATGATGTCCCTGGCTGCCTGCGGAGCAACGTCCGCAAGCAATGACGCAACCCAAAACAACTCCACTCAGCAGACCACGGCGTCTACTTCCACCGACAGCAAAAAATATTCCGATACGATCACCATTGTCTGGTACCCGAACGAATCCGCTTCCGATTACGATTCCGCCCGGAAGCACTTTGAGGATCTGGTTGCACAGGCCACCAACAAAAAGGTCATCGAGAAGCTGACCACCGATTACAACATCGCAATTGAAGCTCTGGCAAGCGGCCAGGCCCAGATCGGCGCGGTTATGGGAGCTTTGGGCTTTGTGCAGGCGCAGCAGAAGAACCCGGATGTTCTCCCTCTTCTTGTCAATTCCGACGCGGATGGCAAGCTGGACAACGCCGTTTACTACAGCTGGATCGCTGTCAACAAGGATGATGCCGATCAGTATAAGTCCGGCGACACCTACTCCATTGACAACATCAAGGGCAAGAAGTTCTCTTTCGTATCCAACAGCTCTACTTCCGGATTTCTGTTCCCCACTACCAGTATTATTGCCCACTTCAGCAGCGATAATCTTACCCAGGATGATCTGGTTGAGGGCGGCAGCGATAAATTCTTCTCCGAGGTTCTCTTTGGCGGCTCCCATCAAGGATCTGCCATCAACCTGTTGACAGGGAAGGCCGACGCGGCTGCCTTCTGTGACGCTGAGCTGCGAACCTATGCTTCCCCCGTTTCCGGTGATAACAAGACGGTCGGTTCCGCCTGGCAGATCAATGCCGATGCTTCCGCACCTTTTGATACCGTTGCAGGTAAGGAATATGTTATTCTCCAGGCTCTGCCGGTTGAAAACGGCCCCACGGCTTATAACTCCGATACTCTCAGCCCCGATGACGTAAAGGCCATTCAGGATCTGTTCACTTCCGATACGGTTACGAACGACTCTCAGATGTTTGTTCCCGACGGGTCCGACGCCAAGGGCTTCTATAAAAAAGCCGAATCCAAGTGCTTCATTGCTGTTGATAACAGCTGGTACGATCCCATCCGTGAAATGCTGAAATAACCGTTCCGGTTACATATGCCCGCAATCTTGAACATGGCGCAAGGATAGCGCCATGTTCAAGATGCGATTTAAGATTGGCAGACTGATGTTTTCAGCTGTAGCTCTGAGAGGAGAACATACTTTGTCGCTACTGGAACTTCAACATGTAAGCAAGACTTACGACAATATTACAAAGGCCCTGCAGGATATTTCCCTCACGGTTGAAGCGGGGGAATTTGTGTCCATCATCGGCCCCTCCGGGGCCGGCAAATCAACGCTTCTGCGCTGTATCAATCGACTGATTGATGTTACGGAAGGAACCATTGTGTTTGACGGACAGGACATCACCCAGGTCAAAGGCAAAGATCTGCGGAAGGTGCGGACAAAGGCCGGAATGATTTTTCAGCATTATAATCTGGTCAACAGGCTCAGTGTCATAGAAAATGTGCTGCATGGCCGGCTGGGATATAAATCCACATTCAGCGGTTCCATCGGCCATTATACCGAAGCGGAAAAAGAGCAGGCGTTCATGATTATTGAAAAGCTGGGGCTGACAGAACAAGCCTATAAGCGCTGCGACGAGCTCTCCGGCGGGCAAAAGCAGCGGGTGGGCATTGCCCGGGCGCTGATGCAGGAGCCTAAGCTGATCCTCTGCGACGAGCCCATTGCCTCGCTGGATCCCAACTCGTCCAAGATCATCATGGACTATTTAAAAGACATTAACCAGACGATGAAGATCACCTGTCTTGTAAACCTCCATCAGGTGGATGTTGCCATGAATTATTCGGAGCGCATCATCGGCATCACCTCCGGCCAGAAAATATTCGACGGTCAGGCGAAGGAGCTTGATAAGAATATTATCCACCAGATTTACCAGTCCAAGGACGGGCAGCTGATTATTGATATGAAGGAATAAATGGGATGGTGCTCAACGAGATGAAAAATAACCGATCGGTGTTCAGACGGCGGCGGCAGACCTTTACCATTGTTTTCGGCAGCGTCTTCGCGCTGTTCCTGTTTGCCTCCGTCATCACACAGTTTAATCCCGCGGACGGGCTGCTTTCCGTACCCCGTGCCCTGGGCTGGATGGCGGTGAACCTGATACCCAACCAAGATGCCATGGAGCGATTTCCCAAAATATTGAACAAGCTGCTGGAAACTTCACTCTTATCCGTGGCTGTCACGGTGACAGCGGCCGCGTTTGCGTTCTTTTTCAGCCTTCTGGGCTCCAAAACGACAAGACTTTCCGGACTGTCTGCA
>QKDF01000308.1 GCA_003245395.1 Clostridia bacterium | reverse complement strand
CGGCAGTATGCCGAGCAAGTGGATTTCGCCGACAAGCCCCATACTCTGCGAGGGCTGCTGGGTTTCCACTTTGACCCGAACGGCGGCATCCCCATCGACGAGGTGGAGAGTGTCGAGTCTATCGTCAAACGCTTCAAAACCGGTGCTATGAGCTATGGATCCATCTCCAAGGAAGCTCACGAGTGCATGGCCATCGCCATGAACCGCATCGGGGGTAAGTCCAACTCCGGCGAGGGCGGCGAGGATGCAGACCGCTATTATGGGGATCGCTGCTCCGCCATCAAGCAGGTGGCCTCCGGACGATTCGGCGTCACCAGCGAATATCTCAACAGCGCCAAAGAGATCCAGATCAAAATGGCCCAGGGCGCCAAGCCCGGCGAAGGCGGTCATTTGCCAGGTACCAAGGTCTATCCCTGGATTGCCAAGACTCGCTGCTCCACGCCTGGCGTGACGCTGATTTCTCCCCCGCCTCACCACGATATCTATTCCATCGAAGATCTGGCTCAGTTGATCTACGATTTGAAAAACGCCAACCGCTTCGCCCGGATCTCCGTGAAGCTGGCCTCTGAGTGCGGCGTGGGCACCATCGCCGCGGGCGTTGCCAAGGCCGGTGCCCAAGTGGTTTTGATCTGCGGCCACGACGGTGGCACCGGCGCGGCACCAAAAAGCTCCATTCAGGGAGCGGGCCTGCCTTGGGAGTTGGGTGTGGCAGAAGCCCACCAGACCCTGATCCAAAACGGCCTGCGTTCCCAGATCGTCATTGAGGCCGACGGAAAACTGATGACCGGTCGCGATGTGGCCATCGCCTGCATGCTGGGTGCTGAGGAATTCGGCTTTGCAACCGCGCCCCTGGTAACCATGGGCTGCGTGATGATGCGGGTGTGCAACCTGGATACCTGTCCCGCGGGCATTGCCACCCAGAATCCCCAACTGCGCAAGCGGTTTTCCGGCAAGCCGGAGTATATCATCAACTTCATGTATTTTGTGGCGCAGGATCTGCGGGAATACATGGCGAAGCTGGGTGTGCATACCATCGAGGAGCTGGTTGGCCGTAGCGATCTGCTCCGGGTCCGGGAACACTTGGTTACACACCGGGCGGAAACGCTGAATCTGACTTCTCTGCTGAAAAATCCTTACGGCACCTCCGTTCCCCACTTTGACCCCGCCACCGTTTACGATTTCCATCTGGAAAAGACGGCGGACATGAGCGTGCTGGTGGAAAAGCTAGGCAAGTCTCTCAAGAGCAAAAAGTCCGGTAAGTTGGAATTGAACGTTTCCTCCACTGACCGTGCATTCGGAACTTTGTTCGGTTCCGAGATCACCCGCCAGTGCGGCAATACCCTGCAGAATGACAGCTATGTCATCACCTGCCGGGGCGGCGGCGGCCAATCCTTCGGTGCGTTCATCCCCAAGGGTCTGACCCTGAAGTTGGAGGGCGACAGCAACGACGGCTTCGGCAAGGGCCTGTCTGGCGGCAAGCTGATTCTCTATCCGCCGAAAGAAAGCCGCTTTGAAGCCAACGAAAACATCATTGTCGGCAATGTGGCCCTCTATGGCGCCACCTCCGGTCGGGCCTTTATCTGCGGTCGTGCCGGCGAACGGTTTTGTGTCCGGAATTCCGGCGCAGTGGCCGTCGTAGAAGGTGTGGGTGACCATGGCTGCGAATATATGACCGGCGGCCGCGTGGTCATTCTGGGTACAACGGGCCGAAATTTTGCGGCTGGCATGTCCGGCGGTATCGCCTATGTTCTGGACGAGGGCCACGACCTCTATATGCGTCTGAACAAGGATCAGGTTGTCACCGATACCTTGACGGAAAGTCACGACATTACCGAATTGAAGAATCTGATTGAGGAGCATGTAGCCGCCACCGGCTCCGCAAAGGGAAAACAGATTCTGGCAGCTTTCAAGTCCTATATCCCCTGCTTCAAAAAGGTTATGCCCCGGGATTATGACCGGATGCTCCGTGCTATCGCACAGCTGGAGGAAAAGGGCATGGATCGGGATCAGGCCGAAATCGAGGCGTTTTCCGCCAATGCCCGCGACTGAGAAAGGAGGGCGAAAAATATGGGAAAACCCACAGGATTTTTGGAATATACCCGCAAGGATGATACCTGCCGCCCCGCATACCAGCGGGTTAAGGACTGGGATGAATTCCACATCGCCCTGCCCGACGCTGTCCGGGCACAGCAAGGTGCCCGGTGTATGAACTGCGGCGTTCCTTTCTGCCAGGCAGGGATAACCTACGAGGGCAAGACTTTTGGATGCCCGCTGCACAATCTGATCCCCGAGTGGAACGACATGATTATGTCCGGCAACCGTTCCCACGCTTTGGCTCGGCTGCTGAAAACCAACAATTTCCCGGAGTTCACGGGTCGGGTCTGTCCCGCCCCCTGCGAGGATTCCTGCATCTGCGGCATCTACGGCAATTCCATTACTATCCGGGATAACGAACTGTGCATCATTGAAGATGGATTCGTCTCCAAGCATATGAATCCCAAACGGCCGCCTCAATATTCTGGAAAGAAGGTCGCTGTGGTGGGTTCCGGCCCCGCAGGGCTTGCGGTGGCTGACCAGCTTAATCATCGTGGTCACTCCGTCACCGTCATTGAAAAAGAAGCCCGCGCAGGCGGACTTCTGACCTACGGAATCCCCAACATGAAGCTTCCCAAGGATGTGATTCAGCGCCGTATCGAACTGATGACCGACGAGGGCGTCAGCTTTGTCACCGGTCTGAATGCTGCAGAACCCAAAACAGCCCAACGGCTGATGCGGGAATATGACGCAGTGGTGCTTTGCTGCGGTGCCGGGAAGCCCCGACCACTTGGATTGGACACCACAGGCGTCCCCGGTATCTGTTATGGTACGGAATTTCTTCGCGCGGCCGTGCGCCGTCTGCTGGGCGAGGAGGACAGTCCTCTCACTGCTGCGGGGCTGGACGTGGTAATCATCGGTACCGGTGATACTGCCAGCGACTGCGTGGCGACTTCTATCCGTCAGGGCTGCAAATCGGTTACACAGCTTGTACGCCGACCGAAATCCGACTATGCCAATGCTGATGGAAATCTTCCCACCGATTATGCACATGAAGAAGCACTGGCATTTTTCCAGAGCGATCCCCGCCGCTTCGGCGTACAGGTCAAAGAGCTGCTCACCGATGACCACGGTCTTCTGACCGGCGTCGTTACCACAGGAGGCGATACCCTTCCCTGTCAGCTGCTGATCGGAGCCACCGGCTTTGCCGGATGCGAGGACGATGTGTGCAAGGCTTTCGGCGTAGAACAGAACAAAACCGTTATCACAGAGAAGGGCCACTATCGCACCAACGTGGAAAATGTCTTTGCCGCAGGTGACATGCGCCGCGGACAGTCTCTGGTCGTCTGGGCCATTGCCGAGGGCCGGGCAGCGGCAGCAGAGGTGGATCAATTTCTGATTGGCTACACAAATCTGGCATAAACCCATCACAATTTCACATTGCAATCGTTGAATGACAAGGGCGTCATGGTTTAGAACCACGGCACCCTTGTCCTTTTTATTCATTGGTAAAGGCAGTGAAATACACTGTTTTTATAGTTCGTACACACAAACAAAATGTGCAGGAGGAGAAAATTATGAGTGCTATTGATACCGTATGGGTACTATTGGGAGCTGCGCTTGTTTTTATCATGCAAGCAGGCTTCGCAATGGTCGAAACTGGCTTTACCCGAGCCAAAAATGCAGGCAACATCTGTATGAAAAACCTGATGGACTTTGTCTGCGGTACCATCGTCTACTGGCTGATCGGCTTTGGCATTATGTATGGTGCCACGGAACTGATTCCCGGCATTATGGGAATGCCCTCCGTGGCTGCCTCGGCTGACACCGACTGGACCAGTCTGATCTTCCAGACCGTGTTCTGCGCCACCGCTGCCACCATTGTCTCCGGAGCTATGGCAGAGCGCACCAAGTTCAAATCCTATCTGGTGTACTCTATCATTATTTCCGCCGTTATCTATCCCATTTCCGGTCACTGGATCTGGGGCGGCGGCTGGCTGAGCACTCTGGGCACCCCCGATGGCCTGCTGTCCGGTCTGGGCGCCTATGGTTTCCACGATTTTGCCGGTTCCACCGCGGTACATATGGTGGGCGGCCTCACCGCTTTCATCGGCGCAATGATTCTGGGGCCCCGCATTGGAAAGTATGACAAAAACGGTAAGCCCCGCGCCATCCCCGGCCACTCCATCACACTGGGCGCTCTGGGTGTGTTCCTTCTGTGGTTCGGCTGGTTTGGATTCAACCCCGCCTCTTCCCTGGCTGTGGAGGGTCTGGTTCATAACGTAGGCCGGATCTATGTTACCACCAACATGGCCGCCGCTACCGCTACGCTTACCACTATGATGATCACTTGGTTCCGCTACGGTAAGCCCGACGTCTCCATGACACTTAACGGCTCTCTGGCTGGCCTCGTGGCCATCACCGCCGGCTGCTCCACCGTCACTGTTACCGGCTCCGCTATCATCGGTATTCTTGCCGGCATCGCCGTGGTCTTCGGCGTGGAATTCGTCGACAAGAAGCTCAAGGTCGACGATCCCGTGGGCGCCGTGGGCGTGCATGGAATCTGCGGTGCTCTGGGCACCATCTGCGTAGGCCTGTTCGCCTATTTCGATCCCTACACCGACCAGGACGTTCTGACAAAGGGTTCCGGCCTGGGTCTGTTCTATGGCGGCGGCTTTGCTCAGCTGATCGTCCAGGTCATCGGTGTTCTGGCTGTTGCCGCTTGGGTTGCCGTCTCCATGACCATCGTATTTAAGCTCATCAAGGCCACCGTTGGCCTGCGCGTATCCAAGGAAGAGGAACTGGAAGGCCTGGACATCATGGAGCACGGCCTGATCTCTGCCTATGCGGACTTCAGCTTCACCCGCAATGATTTTGACACCGACGAGCCCGAGGTTACCGGCACCGCCCCCGTCCGCGAGGCAGTTCCCGTGGAATTGGTCACTCCCACCGAAAAGGACGCCATGCCTGTGGCTCCCGACGGCGTCAAGATGACCAAGATCGAAATCTTGTGCAAGCAGGCCCGCTTCGATGCTCTGAAGAACGCTATGTTCGATATCGGTGTTACCGGTATGACGGTGATCAATGTCCTCGGCTGCGGCGAGCAGCACGGCTCTCCCGAGTACTACCGCGGCGTTAAGATGGAAGCCACCATGCTGCCCAAGGTGCAGGTTTCCATCGTGGTGTGCAAGGTACCCGTCCGTACGGTAATTGACGTGGCCAAGAAGACTCTCTATACCGGCCATATCGGCGACGGCAAGATCTTTGTCTACGACGTTGAGAATGTCATCAAGGTACGTACCGGCGAGGAAGGCTACGACGCCCTGCAGGACGCTATGTAATTCCTCTGTTTCCCTGCTATAGTCCAAATGGGCCGGCTGCTTTACGTAGCCGGCCCATTTTTCTATTTCGCATATTTCTGTCTGTTCTGGAAAAACTGACCGCAAAGAAATCCGTTTAGGGAGGCTCATATGGAATATCTCAACGCATTTCTCTGCGGCGGCATTCTCTGTGCCATCGGACAGATCCTGATTGACAAAACTCAGCTTACTCCCGCCCGCATCCTGACCGGCTATGTGGTGAGCGGCGTAATTCTGACTGCCCTCGGCCTTTACCAGCCTATCGCCAAGTGGGGCGGCGCAGGCGCCACCGTCCCACTGACCGGTTTTGGCTTTGCCCTGGCCAAAGGCGTGAAAAAAGCGGTGTCCCAGCAGGGATGGCTGGGAGTGCTTACCGGCGGTCTGACCGCCACCTCCGGCGGAATCGCCGCCGCGGTGGTGTTTGGAGTCCTTATGGCTCTTATTTTCAAACCGGGCGACAAACGCTGACCGAATATTCCCCTGCTCGTGGGCAGGGGAATTCTTTTTGCTTTTCAATCCCGAACAAATGTGCTATCATAAATTTGAGGAGGGATGGTATGGATCGGGTCGTTCTGCACTGCGATCTCAATAGTTTTTATGCGTCTGTAGAACTGCTCTCCCGCCCCGATCTGCGGGACGTACCCGTGGCAGTCTGCGGCGATCCTGCCTCCCGGCACGGTATCATCCTGGCCAAAAACGAGCGGGCCAAACACTTTGGGATTGTCACCGCCGAGACTATCTGGCAGGCGAAAAAAAAGTGCCCTGATCTGGTGCTGCTGCCGCCTCATCATGAGCGTTATCACGTTTACTCTCAAAAGGTGAACGCCATTTACGGCCAATATACGGATCTGGTAGAGCCGTTCAGCGTAGACGAAAGCTGGCTGGATCTAACCGGATCGCTGCATCTGTTTGGAGGAAACGCGCGGACTGCCGCAGACGAAATCCGGGAACGGGTAAAAAGAGAGCTGGGTTTGACCATCTCCATCGGAGTCTCCTTCAACAAAGTCTTTGCCAAATTAGGCAGCGACTATAAAAAGCCCGACGCTACCACGGTGATCTCCCGGGAAAATTGGCACGATATCGTCTGGCCGCTTCCGGTGGGTGACCTTTTATTTGTGGGTCGGGCGGCCCGGAATGTCCTGTCCCAATATGGCGTGGAGACCATCGGTCAATTGGCCGCCTGCAGTCCGGAAATCCTGGAAAATCTCTTGGGAAAGCTGGGTCGGACGCTCTACACCTACGCCAACGGCCTGGAGCACGAACCGGTGCGCCCCTGCCTTTCTTCGGAAGCTCCAAAGTCCGTCGGCAGCGGCTCCACCTTTCGCCGAGATCTGACTCGCCGGGATCAGGTATACACAGCTTTGTCGCTGCTTGCCGACGACGTGGCCATGCGCCTGCGCCGGTACAGCCTATATGCCGGCGGCGTACAGGTAACGCTGCGCACACCGGATTTCCAGGATCGCTCACGCCAAAGGCGGTTCGCGTCTCCCACCCATCTCATGCGGGAATTGGCTGACGGCGCCATGGAGCTGCTGGAAACCTTTTGGAAGCCATCCGCTCCCATCCGAATGCTGACGGTAACCGCCATTGCTCTGACAGATGAATCCCAATCCTATGAACAGGTGGATCTGCTGGATGCCGCAGCGCCCCGGCGGGCACGCCAGGAAAAGCTGGAAGCGGCCATGGATCAGATTCGCTGTAAATACGGAATGGGTGCGGTACGCTTCGGCGCTGCCGGACCGGAAAAAGAGGAGGACCCCCTGCCATGACCAAAATCGAAGAAAAGCAGATGCTGCGTATGCGCATTCGCCAGCTGGAGCGAGAGCTGCCCGCACCCTATAAGCAGAAATCCGACCAGGCGATTTGTGCCCATCTGCTCTCTCTGCCGGACTATCTTGAGGCCGAAACGGTTTTCTGTTTCGTGGGCACCGTACGGGAAATCAATACACGCCCGGTTCTGGAAGATGCGCTTTCCAAAGGAAAACGCCTGTGCGTTCCGCTGTGTACATCCATCCCCGGCATTATGGAGCTGCGGATGATCCATTCAATGGAGGATCTGTCGGCTGGTGCCTACGGAATCCTGGAACCAAATCAGAGCTGCCCACTGGTGGCTGTAGACGAAGTGGACTTCGCTGTGCTTCCCAGCCTGACCTGCAACCACGCAGGACACCGGCTGGGGCAGGGCGGTGGATACTATGACCGCTTCCTTGCCGCATTCCGCGGCAGCGCCGTTTTGATCTGTCGGGAGCGCCTGATTCGGGAAGAAATCCCTCTGGAACCCCTTGATGTTCCTGTCCCCTGGGTCGTCACAGAGTCAGGACTCTATGAGGATGGCGTCCCCGCCCGGCCGCAATAAAAGCAGAAGAAACCGTTTGCCTGTCGAAACCGTGAAAGGTTGTCAAAACCATTTCAGGAATTTTGTAGAGACGATGCGGCGTTTTGTATTGACTTCCCCCCTTATTTTTGTTAGTCTAGATCCAGTAAATTTTATAAGAAACTCGGATGATAGGTTCGGGATGCACCCAGATGGGTGTGGACCGAGTCAGGACGAAACTCTGGAGAGCAGAAATGCACCGAAGGGGCAACTGGCCAGCAAACATGCGGCCGGGAATCTCTCAGGTAAAGGGAACAGAGGCGTAAGTAGCACCTTGGTTAACAAGGGGCTTCTTATGCCTCTTTGTTTTTTGTATATGAAACGGAGGAAAGTCAGATGGAAAAGAAGACCCCGCTTTATGAAAACCATGTGGCGCTGGGTGGCAAAATTGTGGAGTTTGGCGGATATCTGATGCCTGTACAGTATCCTGCCGGCCTGATTGCCGAGCACATGGCGGTGCGTACCCACGCCGGTCTGTTCGACGTATCGCACATGGGAGAGTTGATTTTGGAAGGCC
The DNA here is from genome assembly GCA_003245395.1 of Clostridia bacterium. GTDB lineage: Bacteria > Bacillota > Clostridia > Oscillospirales > Oscillospiraceae > Oscillibacter. Next base: position 820 of record QKDF01000308.1, on the reverse strand, counting down.
CTGACGCAGTGGAAAACCTGCAGCGGCTGCTCACCGCCGACATCTCCGGCATGACCGACGGGCAGGTGAAGTACGCCATGCTCTGCAATGAGCAGGGCGGAATCGTAGATGATCTGGTGGTCTGCCGCCGGGCTGCGGATCGGTATCTGCTGGTGGTCAACGCCGGAAACCGGGAAAAGGATGCCGCCTGGGTCTCCTCGCATTTAAGCGGTGACATCCACTACGCCGACATCGGCGATCAGATGGGTCAGTTGGCCCTGCAGGGGCCCGCATCCGCCGCAATTCTTGAAAAGTTCTGCGCATCTTCCGATCTCCCCGGGAAATACTATCACTTTACAGAAGATGTTCCCGTACATCTGCCCGGTCGGGACATTACCGCCCTGATCTCCCAAACCGGCTACACCGGTGAATTCGGGTATGAGCTGTACTGCCGTGCCGAGGACACCGTTGATCTGTGGAACGCGCTGCTGGACGCCGGGAAGGACGAGGGCCTGCTCCCTTGCGGTCTTGGAGCCCGGGATACCCTGCGTCTGGAAGCCTCCATGCCCCTTTACGGACATGAGATGAACGACGATATCTCCCCCAAAGAAGCGGGACTTCCCTGTAAGCTGGATGGAAAGAATTTTATCGGCCGCGACGCCATCATCGCCCGGGGGACTCCGTGGATTCGCCGAGTGGGTATGAAAATCACCGGGCGCGGCATTGTCCGGGAACACTGTGATATCTACGATCTGTCCGGGAGGAAAATTGGCTTCACCACCTCCGGTACTCTTTGCCCGTATCTGGGATATTCCGTGGCCATGGGCTATCTGGAAACACA
>QKDF01000211.1 GCA_003245395.1 Clostridia bacterium | reverse complement strand
CCTCCATGGTAAAGTGAAGGTAGAGCGCCCGCTTCTCCTCCGCCCGACAGATCCACTCCCGATAAAACCAGTGAGCGGGGTTGGCCGGGTTGCAGTTGAACCATAGCTTGCTCCCCGGCACGCTGCACCGGGCGCAGGCCTGTTCCACAAAGCTGCGGGGCATCAGGGCGACCTCGTCCAGCAGCACACCGGCAAAGGTGCTGCCCTGAATCAGGGCGGCGCTGGATTCATCCTTTCCTCCGAACAGGTAAAACCGGTTCTCCCGCCGTCCCATCCGGACGATCAGCAGGTTTTCCGACCGCTTCTCCCTGCACCGCATCCCCATGCCCCGTAAGAAGGGGATCACCTCCCCCAGCACGTTGCGCCGCAGCGCGAGGATGGTCTTTCCGCACACGCCGAACTGCTGACGGTCAAACCGGCACATGGCCCAGAGGAAAAAGCCGATCCCCATAGAAAAGGTCTTGCCGCTGCGCACCGCTCCGTCGCAGATCACAGCGTCGAAGCGTTCACCGTCCGTCTGCCACCAGCGCAGCACCCGCAGCTGCTTTGGGGAAAATCCGCTGCTTGTCTCCACGCGCTATGACTCCTCTCTTCCGCCAACGGCCTCCAAAGCCTGCAAAAACCGCTCGGCTCGGTTGTCGCCATCCTCCAGCAGGCCCCACAGCACCTCCAGTGCCCGCACCCGGTCGATAAATTTGACTTCCATCCCCTTGTCCGTGACCTTGCATTCCGCCACGGCGGACAGGTCCATACTACCCAAATTCATCTGCTCCCTGCCGGAGAGCGCCAGCTCCACAACGTCATTGGCTCGCCCGAACGCCAGCTCGCACAGCCTGCGCACCACGTCGGCGCGGCACACGCCCTCCCCCTCTCTCCAGGTACGCAAGGTCTTTTTTACCCCCGCGTCCTTCAGGAGCGCCTCCCCGTCCGTCCGCCCGATTTTTTCCGCCGCCCGGGCAGGGTCCATGGTCTGCAGGTATACCCGGCAAAACCGCTCCGAGTCCTCCCGGCTCATTTTCTCTCGCATCCCATCCCTCCTCTTTTCATCCCTGTCTTCCCGAACAGGGAATTTTGCACGATTTAATGCACGAAAGCAAAAAAATATGGCGCGGCCTTTTCAGGCCGCGCCAAAAGCGCCTATATTCCCGTTATACGTAGACGATAACCAGTCCCACCAGCATTCCGATCACAGCCGCCAGCGCCGTTGCCTGCGAGTGCCACATTTCTGCGGACTCTGGCAGCAGTTCGCCGAACACCACATACAGCATCGCGCCGGAAGCAAAGCTCAGTGACGCCGCCAGCATCCTTGGCCCCATGGTTCCCAGGGAATATCCGATCAGCGCCCCCAGCACCGTGGGTGCGCCCGTGACGGCGGAAATAAATGCAGCTTTGGCCCTGGACATGCTGCCGGAGATCAGCGGAACCGCCACCGCCATGCCCTCCGGAACATTGTGCAGCCCAATGACCGCCGCCAAAACGAATCCTTCCCGGGCGGAATGCCCCGCTCCCCGGGCGAAGGATGCCCCGATGACCATCCCCTCCGGAACGTTGTGCAGGGCGATGGCCGCGGCCATCACCACCCCGGCCACCAAAAGGCTGCGCGCTCGCCCTGCCGTTCCGCGCCCTCCCGGCGCACCGTTACCTCCGGCCAGCCCCGCCCGTCCGTCGATCCATGCATTGAGCACCGCCACCGCGCCGTATCCCGCCAGAACTCCCGCCGCCACCGTCCATACGCTTCTGCCTCCGCCCCCCGACTCCAGCGCATCGGTGATCAGGTCGAAGCATACCACGGCGGTCATGACCCCCGCGGCAAAGCTCAGCAGGATGCTGATTGTCTTTTCCGAGTCCCTCCTCAGCAGGCAGGCCGCCGCCCCGCCCAGTCCCGTACCGCCGATTCCTGCCACCGCCGTGATTGCCAGTACCGTCCCCAGCAGATTCATTTCCCGGCCTCCCATCCTGATAAAAGAACGGGAAGCCGTCCGGCCTCCCGTTCTTTTGTACGTCTATTTCCCGGCATACGGTCCGGGTTTTATCGCAGCAGGATATACACCAGTGCGCCGATCAGTCCAATACCGGCCAGCGTCAGATCGAAGGCAAAGGTCTCGCCAATCAAAAACCGCTTGGGCCTGCGGATATAAACGCCGAAGTTTTCGTTGCGCTTAGGCACAAAGACGCCGGGAGCCCGCAAAAACAGCAGCTTCTCTCCCGCCAGCACAATCAGGTCGCCGACGGAGGCGATGGCTCGTGCGCATGTCGCGCCCACAAAAGACAGCGCCCGCAGAACCGGGCGATAGACCAGGTCCTCCAGATCTAACTTCGTGGGCCAAACGCTGGCGTAAACCTCACGCTCTCCCTCCCAGCGCATCAGCAGTACCCGCACGACCACCACATAGACCACCACCCCGATCCCTAGAGAGATCAGCGCCCCCTCCAGGTTCTCCCAGGCGAGATAGTGAATGGTTCCATGGCCGGGTCCAGCCTGCAGAAAACGCCCGGCCCACTGTGCCAGCGGCTCCATCGTCAACTGAGGGAAAAGGCCGAAGACAGCCAGAGCAACCGCCCCCAGGCTCAGCGCAAAGCGGGTAGCAGGCGTCATGTATTCTCTGGCTGTAAAGCGCTGGTTGTCGGCTCTGGGATCGATAAACAGCGCCACATACAGTTTGGTCATATAGGCCACCGTCAGTCCGCCCGAGATGAGGAACAGCCATTCCACCGTCTCAAAAGCGGTGGTGTCGGCGCCGTGGGCGGACAGCTCGCGGATCATTTCCACAAGGCTCTCGTGAAGCAGTGTTTTGCTTACATACCCGGAGAAAAAAGGCACACCGGCAATGGATGCGGCGCCGATAAAAAACATGGTTTTGAGCAGGGGCTTGTTTCTGCCCCAGCCGCGGATATCGTTCAGGTTGAGGGAATGGGTGCCCATATAGACCACGCCGGCCGCCACGAACAGCACCAGCTTAATCAGAGCATGATTGAGCATGTGCAGCACGGTGCCCCATGCAGCCAGAGCATTTTCTTCACCCAGAAAGCCCTGCATGGCCACGCCGATGGCAATGAAGCCGATCTGCGACATAGAGGAACAGGCCAGTATCCGCTTTAGATCCACTGCCAGCAGAGCCAGCACTGCGCCCAGCACCATCGTGGCGGTGCCCAGCCACAAAACCACAGTATTCCACTCCTGTCCGGAAAAGAACAGGTATCGGGACACCACCAGGATGCCGAACACGCCGCTCTTGGTCAGGATGCCGGACAGCAGTGCGGAGGCGGGCGCAGGAGCCACAGGATGAGCCTTGGGCAGCCAGATATGCAGCGGCACCAGACCGGCCTTGGCTCCGAATCCAGTCAGGCACAGGAGTCCCGCCACCAGCAGCCGTGTGTGCTGCCGGGCGTCCAACGCCGCCACCAGTCCGGGCAGCCGGTCAAAGGCCAGGGTTCCCAGCATCTGATATAGCAGCAGCAGTCCCACCAGCAGCGCCATCCCGCCGAAGACAGAGATAGCCAGATAGGTCTGGGCAGCACGCAGTGCGATGGGTTCCTCGCTCTGTGCGACCCAGGCAAAGGAGGTAAAGGACATGATTTCAAAGAAAACAAACAGGGTAAACAAATCCGCCGCAAGAAACACGCCCATCAGCGCGCCCAGCGTCAGCAGCCAGAAGAAATAGTATCGGTTGCAGTGCTCTGTATTGGCAAAATACTCCCGGGACGACAGAGCGGTCATCAGCCACAGGAACGCGGACAGCACCGCCATCAAAGTGGATAAGCTCCCCGCCTGAAACTGCATGCCCAGGCCCATGATCCTGGACAGCACCGCTGTTTTTCCGGGGGTGAACAGCAGCCCCAGGGATACGGCCAGTTCAACAGCCGCAATTACTCGGACGTAGACATCCCGGTAGTGCCGGTTTCTGCGCCGCAGGGGATAGATGGGATAGGCGGCCGCGAAGGGGAACAGAATCAGAAACAGAATCAAAAATGTTCTCATCGCATCCTCCTCACATGATACCCTGGCCCACAAGGCGCAGGAAGTCAATCAGCCGGTTGGAGTAAAGCGCCAGCACAATGCCGGCGGCCGCCAGCAAAATCAATGGCACTGTCATGGCCCGGCCGGGATCGTGGATCTTGGCAAGCGCCTCCGTATCTACCTCACCCACAGGAAAGTAAGCGCGAACCACAATGGTCATCATATATAAGGTGGTCAGCAGAGTGGACAGGATCAAGGCTGCGATGCCCAGATACGCCATGGGGGTCGCCTCCTCCACGGCGGCGGAGCAGATCATCCACTTACCGGCAAAACCGCCCAGCGGGGGCACGCCGATCAGGGCAAAGGCGGAAACGGTAAAGGCGGTGAACACCACGGACATCCGCCGTCCCACGCCCTCCATTTCATAGACATACTCCCGTCCGGTCTGGTGGATCACGGCGCCCGCACAGCCAAACAGGGTGATTTTGACCACCGCATGATAGACCATGTGGGTCAGCGCGCCGGTCAGTCCGGCAGGCAGCATCAGCGTCAGGGAAAAGAGGATATAGGACAGGTTACTCACGGTGGAAAACGCCAGGCGGCGCTTGAGATGCGGGGTACGCAGCGCCCGAGCGGAGCCGTACACAATGGTAATAATGGTAGCGGCCATCACCACGGTCTGCGCCGTGGTTCCCCGTAGGAAATCGGCGCCGAAGCCGAAGTAGATCAATCGCAGCACGGCAAAGGCGCCGGCCTTGACCACGGCCACCGCGTGGAGCAGGGCCGTCACAGGCGTGGGCGCCACCGAGGCGTCCGGCAGCCAGCCGTAGAAGGGATAGATGGCGGCCTTGACGGAAAAGCCGAAAAACGCGCATACGAATACGGTCAGCAAAACGCTCTCATGCCCGGCGGTCAGGGCGCTGCTCAAAACGCCGCCGTAGGTGAAATTCAGCGTTGTGCCGTAGCGCAGCAGGAACACGATCCCGATAAAGGCGAAGGACGCGCCGGAGATGGAGTAGATCACGTATTTGCGTCCGGCGTACCGCGCATTTTCATCCATGGCATGCATCACCAGCGGAAGCGTGGCAAACGTCAGCAGCTCATAGAAGAAGTACAGCGTCAGAAAGTCCTCCGCGAAGGCGACGCCCAGCACCACGCCAAAGGTGGCGATCCAGAAGCCGAAAAACCGGTTTTCGCCGCCCTCATGGGACATATACTCCAGGGCATAAAGGGATACCAGCGGCCACAGGACGGATACGATGGTTCCGTATACCATAGAGGCCCCGTCGATTCGCAGAGAGATGGAGAACTCGTCGGAAAACCGCACCAGGGTACAGGCGGGTGGTTCTCCCTGGCTGACAGCCGCCAGATAGATGGAGACCAGCGCCAGGGCCGAGGTGACCAACACCGCCGTCATGACATACAGGTTCCGTATTCGCCTGTCCCGGGGCTGCAGGGCCAAAAGTCCCAGACCCATAGCAACGGGGAACAGGATCGGCAGTGCTTGGAAAAAATACATCCGGGCGTCTCCCTTCTGAAAATTAATAAATTAAAAGATCTGTCCCAGCAGTCCGGTCACCCAGTCCTGCAGTCCCATGGGAAAGATCCCCAGCACCAGCGCGGCCAGCGCCAAAGCCAGCATGGGGACGGTCATCTGCCAGCCGACCTCCTTGCGCTCAACCAAGATGTCCTTGCCGGGAAAAAAGCCCCGTGTCACGATGGGCAGCAGGTATCCGGCGGTCAGCAGGGCGGAAAGAATCAGCATCCCCACTCCGGCATAGCCCGCCGTGGGCGAGCCGCTGTCCAGCGCGGCAAGCAGCAAATTCCACTTGCTCACGAAACCGCCCATGGGCGGCACACCGATCAGGGACAAAGAGGCCAGCGTCACGCACCACATGGTCACGGGCATCCGCTTTCCAATGCCCGCGAGCTGGTCGATCTGCGTGGTATTGGTGGAGAGGATGATGGCGCCGGCGGCCAGGAACAGCGTATCCTTGGCCAAGGCATGGAACACCATCTGCAAAAGGGCACCCTCCACGCCTCCGGGGGTAAGCAGCAGCAGGCCGAACAGCACATAGGCCACCTGGCTGATGGTGGAATAGGCCAGCCGGCGTTTCAGCTGCCGTTCCCGCAAAGCCAGCATCGACCCGATAAACACGGTACACAGCGCCAGGGCAATCAGCAGCCATTGTGCCCAGCTGCTGCGCAGGAAATCCGGGCCGAACATGTAATACGTCACCCGGATCATGGCCAGCACGCCGCCCTTGGTAATGATGCCGGACAGCACGGCGGAGGCAGGCGCGGGGGCCACAGGGTGGGCCGTGGGCAGCCACGCCTGCAGCGGCATCATGCCCGCCTTGGCTCCGAAACCCACCATCATCACCACATATACCACCAGTAAAAGGGGTGTGTGGGCCATGGCCAGACCGCGGTTGAGGGCGCCGCCGCCGACAAAGTTCTGGGTCGTGAGGAAGTGAGACAAGAAGAAATACCCGGCCAGCGCCATACCGGCGCCAAAGACGGAATAGCCCAGGTATTTCAGGCCCGCGCGGCGGGAAGCCGGCGTGCCGTTGTGCAAAACCAGCGGCACGGTAATCAGGGACATCATCTCAAAAAACATATACAGCGTTACAAAATTGCACGCCAGGGCCAGGCCTATCAAAGCGCTCAGCGTCATGGTGTAAAAACCCAAAAACTGCTGCTCGTGGCCCACATGGCGCAGATAAGGCAGACAGTACAGGCCCACAGGCAGCCAGATGACGGTGGTCAACACCATGAAAAACTTGGCGAGTCCGTCGGAACGCAGTCCCATCTGCAAAGAACCCTGAATGTCCATCAGAGTCAAAGACTGTTCCGGCAGGAGGCAGACCAAGGCCACTGCCGCCGCAGTGATCGCCATCACGCCCAACGTCAGGCGATTGCGTGTCTTTTCAGTTTTCTGCCGAAAGACCAAGATTCCTCCGATCAGCGGCAGCACAATGGGCACAAGCAGCACGTCAGCACCTCACAGGCAAAGATTCAGGTCAGCCGCACACCGGCGGAGAGAATATTGATCACAGGGTGATACAGAATGCCCAGCACAAAAATCAGGGCAATGAAACTCACGGCGGAGATAAAGAAGGAGCGGTCGAAAGTCAGGGCTTCAGCGGTCACATCGGCAAGCACCTCGGCCGCATCCTCCGCTGGGGGATGAACCCAGATGGCCAGGATCGCAGGCACGTAGTATAGTGCGTTGAGCACGGAGGACAGGGCAATCACCAGCAGCACGGGCACCATCATCTCCGACCCCACCGCCGCCTCGGAGAGGAACAGCTTGGAAACGAATCCCCCCAGCAAGGGGATGCCGATCATGGACAAAGCTCCCACAGTGAAGCCAACACCGGCGGTCACATCCCGATAGGCGCTTCCCCGCAGGTTGCGCAGGCTCCGGTGATGTCCGCTGACGGCGGAGAGCCGGCCCGCGCAGCAAAACAGGAGCGGCTTGCAGGCTGCGTGCACCAGGATGTGGAAGCAGGCAGCCACCACGCCGGACGCATTTCCCAGACCCAGTCCCATAAAAATATAGCCGATCTGGGCAACGGAGGAGTCGGCCAGCATCCGTTTAACGTGGTATTCCCGCATGGCGGCCAGAGAGCCAAAGACCATCCCCAGCAGACCCAGCGCCAGTAAAAGGGCATTGATGCCCGCGGCGTCGAACAGCTCCATGCCGAACACCCGCAGCATCAGAGTGATCAGCAGCATAATATAGCCCTTGAGCACCAGGCCCGAAAGAATCGCGGAAGACGCGGTGGTAGCGCCGCCGTGAGCGTCGGGCAGCCACAGATGGAAGGGAAACATGGCGGCCTTGATGCCCAGGCCCACAACCAGAAGACCCATGGACACCACCAGTACGGTGTGGTAATCGCCGCTGTTGGCCAGAAGCCTGAGAATCTGGGCCAGCGGCGGCATCAGCAGATATCCGGTGATGCCGTTGAGCAGGGTCAGCCCGATGAGAAACAGGCCCGATCCCAGCAGACTCATGAACAGATAGCGGATGGTGGCAATCATATTCGAACCCGTGTCCTTGGCCATTACCATGGCGCAGGCGGCGATGGTGGTGATCTCAATGAACACGTATCCGGTAAACATATCGTTGGTATAGTTCAGGGACAGCAGTCCCGCCAGCAGCAGATCGGTCATGACGAAGTACAGGTTTTGCTTCTGGGGCAGGATGTCGTGGAACAGGTCCCGGCTTCCGCCCAAAAGGGAAAGTCCCATCACCACGGCGAACATCAGCGCCATCAGCGCCTGGAGCGGCCCCGCCTTGATGGCGTTGCCGAAGGGGGCGGCAAACCGGCCCATGGTGTAGGTAAAGCTGACGCCGCCGGTATAGAGGAAATATACCAGGACGCCGGACGCGGCCGTGATTGCGCCGCACATCCACAGGCTCAGCAGATAGGCCGTGCGCCCGCTGCGGATCACCGCCGTAATCACCCCGCACAAAATTGCGGCAAAGATTGTAAAAAACGGCAGATTCTCGTAAAAGGGACGCATCAATCCTCCTCCTTTTTGGCGCGTTCCAGCAGTTCGTCCAGCTCGATGGTGCCGTAACGCTTGTAAATCCGCTGGATCAGCGCCAGGGAAAAGGCGGTCACGCTGACGGAGACCACGATCCCCGTGAGCACCAGGCCGCTGGGGATGGGGTTGATATAGAGGGCGGCATTGACGCTGCCCTCCTGTACGATGGGCGCAGTGTGGCCCTCAATGTATCCCAGAGAGGCCAGCAGCAAAAAGATGGCCGAATCCATGATGCTGAACCCGATCACCTTTTTGAGCAGGTTGAAGCGCAGCATCATGTTCAGCAGTCCCACGCCGAATAAAATGACGGCGACGATGGCAAACCGATTTTCCAGAATCCGCTCCAGCATCAGACTTCCCCCCTTGCAAACAGCGTGTAAAAGCCGTAGACAGTACAGGCGACCACCAGACCTACGGCCAGGTCGATCAGCATCGTCATCCACTCCATATTGGCGTTCAGACCGTTGGCCCCCATGAAAATATACAGCCCATATACCAGGGCGTAAAGCACCAGTCCCAGCAGGCGTACGGTGTCATACAGTCTCCGTGTAAAGACCTTCCCCGCCCGCTCCCCGCCATAGGCTCTTGAAAAGAGGATCATTCCGCCGCTGAGAATGGCGCCGCCGGAAAAGCCGCCGCCGGGCGAGGTCTCACCGTTGAGCAGCACATA
>QKDF01000292.1 GCA_003245395.1 Clostridia bacterium | reverse complement strand
GGAGGGCTTTTATTTGTAGGAAGGCGAAATTTTTAAGAATTGTTACGGGGCAGCAAAAAAGCTCCGCCGGCAGACGGAGCTTTTTTTATACGACAAGGAGGCAAACCTTACCGCGACAGTGCCGCAGGAAGAAGGGCAAACCTGCGGAACACCGCAACAAACAAAAAAGCGACCCTTCGGAGTCCTCTCTCCGAAAGCTCGCTTCATTGCTTGCCTGTTACATTAATTTTAGCAAATCACACAAAAAAGTCAACTACAATTGTGCATAAGATATAAAATAATTTCAAGCTGCTTTTGCATGGATTACCCAAAAGAGGGGAGAACTTTACACAAGATGCAACGCGCGTACACGGCGTTCATCGTCGGCAATCTCCGATTTTAGTGCATCCAGCGAATCAAACCGAACTTCATCCCGCAGCCGCAGGCAGAACTCCAGCCGAACGGTCTGGCCGTACAGGTCACCGTCGAAGTCCAGAAGGTATGTCTCCACCGTTACGTCGGTTCCGTTGTTCACCGTTGGACGGGTACCCACATTGGTAACCCCGGCCCGGCAGGTTCCGTCCGGAAGAAAGGCCCGTGTGGCGTAGACGCCATGGCTGAGGGCCAGCACATGAGGAGGCAGCTCCAGATTGATGGTGGGAATGCCGATGGTTCGCCCGATCCGGCGGCCATGGCGGACGATCTGGGTCAGAGTATGGGGATGGCCCAGAAATTGATTGGCCCGATCCACCTGACCCAACTCCAGCAGGCGGCGAATATACGTGGAGCTGACAGTAATGCCCAGCTGTTCAACCTTGGGGACAATATCACACCCCAGGCCCAGCTCGGCACACTTTTGCACCAGCAGTTCGGGGGAGCCTTCATTTTTAAAGCCGAAGTGATGATCGTGCCCCGCTACCAGATGGACGGCGTGATACCGCTTTACCAGCAAATCAGAGATATATCGATCCCAGGGTGTGGTCATCATCTCATGGTCAAAAGGAACCATCAAAACGTCGTGAATGCCGTAGAGACGGCTGATCAGATTCCGCCGATCCTCAGGGGAGTTGATCAGCGGGCTGGGAATGCCTGTGACCACCTCTTTCGGCGGTCGGTCAAACGTAAAGACGGCGGGCGTACAGCCGCGCCGCGCGGCTTCTTCCACCGTTCGGCGAAGCAGAGCCGCATGGCCCAGATGGACCCCGTCAAAAAAACCCAGTGCGATGACACGTTGTTTCATATTATGCTCCAAAGAAATTCTTGATGGAAGTCAGTACTCCGTTTTCCGCTCGAGACAAACAGAGAAATTCCCCGTTTTGCCCGTAGACGCGGTATGTTCCGTCGGGACAGGCCGGGTCCTCCACGGGGTTGCCGTTGCGGCAGCGGGTCTCCCCGCGGGGAGAGGAAAGATGGTAGGCGGGATAGCCGGAGAAATAGAGATCTGTGGGGAGAAGGAGCGATTGGCCCTGCTCCTGTACCTGCTCCAGCGTGGCCGCCTGCTCCAGCGTAAAACCGGCGGCCATGGTGCGGCGCAGAGAAGACAGCGTTCCGCCGCAGCCCAGAGCGGCCCCGATGTCGTGGCATAGGGTGCGGATGTATGTGCCCTTGGAGCAGACGCACCGCAGAAGATAGTCCGCGGGACCGGTCTGCTCCAGCAGCTCCAGCTCGTAAATCGTGATGGGGCGGGGTTTGCGGGCGACCTCTTTTCCCTTGCGGGCCAGGTCATAGAGCTTCTGCCCGTTGATTTTCACTGCGGAGTACATGGGAGGAATCTGCTCCAGATCCCCCGAGAACCGGGAGAGCATGTCTGTAACTTCCGCATGCCCGGCTGTTACCGGCGCTTGGGAGACAACTGTACCGGTGATGTCCTGCGTGTCGGTGGACAGCCCTAAACGCAGCCCCGCCACATATTCCTTTTTGCCCCGCTCTGCAAATTCCACGGCACGGGTGGCCTGTCCCACGAAGACCGGCAGGACGCCGGTGGCCATGGGGTCCAAAGTTCCGCCGTGCCCGATGCGTTTTTCTTTTAAGATGCCCCGCAGCTTGGCGCACACGTCCATGGATGTCCAACCGGCGGGCTTATCAATAATCAGGATGCCATTGGGCATGATATCCTCCCGTTTCAGTGCTCAAAATCCGGGGTCACCTGAGCCACAGCATCCAGAATCAGACGCTTGGATTCCTCCAGCGGAGCCTCGATGGTGCACCCGGCAGCGGAGGCGTGCCCACCGCCGCCCAGCAGAGCGCAGACCTGGGTGGCGTTTATCCGGCTTCCCGTGCGGACAGACAGCTTCCAAACATTTGGCTGCAGCTCCCGCATGGTGATGGCGCAGTCCGTGCCCTCAATCTGTCCGCCCAGAGAGGAGACGTCCTCGGCGTCACTCTCGTCGGCGCCGACCCGAGCCATCAGGGACAGTGGTACGGTGAGAATGACCACGCGCCCCTGGTCATAGAATTTCATATGCGCCAGCATGTCACCCTCCAGGGCCATGCGCTTGCGGCTTTTCGTGCGGAAAAAGATCTTGTTGACCGCGTGAAAATCAATGCCGGTCTCTATCAGCGCGGCCGCAACCCGATGCGTTTGAGCAGTGGTATTCGTGTACTGGAAGCAGCCGGTGTCTGTGGACACGGCCACGTACAGCGGCAGCGCCATCTCGGGGGTGATGGAGCCGAGCGCTGCCAGAACATCGTAAATCACCTCGCCGCAGGCGGCTGCCTCCGGACGCAGGAGATAGTCCCGACCAAACTTTTCGAAGGAAGGGTGATGGTCAATAGCCAGGTCAATCCGCTCCTGATAGGCCGCCGCATTGTCGGGAAGCAGGGACAGGGAGGCGATATCGGTGGTGACGATCTTTTCGGGGACAAAGTCCTCCGGCGCGTCGTAAAGCTGAATATAGGGAGCGGTGCTGCGGGTCAGGCCGTGGTTGGGCAGGGTGTATGCCGTCTTGCCCAGAGCCCGCAGGCCTGCACACAAAGCAGCCGCGCAGCCCACTGTGTCGCCGTCGGGGCGGATGTGGGTCAGGATCAGAATGTTGTCAAAGCTGCGCAGAAGCGCGGCGGTTTCCGATACGGACAAAGTACTCATTCCTCAGTCTCCTCTCCGTCGCTGTGAGCGCCTTCCTGACGTTCCACATTGCGCAGCAGTTCCAGAATGTGAGCGCCGTGGGCAATGGAGTCGTCGCCCGTAAACTGCAGCTCGGGGGTATAGCGCAGCCGCAAAGATGCGCCCAATTCCCGGCGCAGAAAGCCCGCTGCGGATTTCAGTCCTTTGAGCACGTCCTTTTCCTGCGTCTTGTCCAGTACGCTGATATAGACCTTTGCGTACCGCAGGTCTGGTGTGGTATCCACCCGTGTAACGGAGACCATTCCGGTGCCCGACACCCGTGGGTCTTTCAGACTGCGGATCTGAGACGCCAGCTCCCGCTGGATCTCCTCGTTAATTCTTCCGATTCGATTGCTTGCCATAGGAGGTTCTCCTTTTGAATAAACAGAATAGGGGCGGCCATAGGGCCGCCCCTACGGGGTCTGACAGGAAGGAGGACAGTCTCAGCGAGGAATTTCCTCCATGGTGAAGGCCTCGACGATGTCGCCCTCTTTGAGGTCGTTAAATTTTTCGATGGTCAAGCCGCACTCGTAATTCTGTGCGACTTCTTTGACCGAGTCCTTGAACCGCTGCAGGGAACCCAAAGAGCCCTCGTGAATGACGATGCCGTCGCGAACCACCCGCGCGGAGCAGTTGCGCATCAGCTTGCCGTCCTGCACATAGCAGCCGGCGATGGTGCCGACGCCCGAGACCTTATAGGTCTGGCGGATCTCGGCATGGCCCAGAACCACTTCGCGGTATTTGGGAGCCAACATGCCTTTCATGGCGGATTCGATCTCATCGATGCAGTCGTAGATCACGCGGTACATGCGCATATCCACATTGGCGCGGACGGCGCTGTCTCGGGCGGCTGCGTCCGGACGGACGTTGAAGCCCACGATAATGGCGCCGGAGGAAGAAGCCAGCATCACGTCCGATTCGTTGATGGCACCCACGCCGCCGTGGATGACCCGGACGTTGACCTCTTCGTTCGAGAGCTTCTCCAGAGAGGACTTGACCGCTTCCACGGAGCCCTGGACATCGGCCTTGACAATCAGGGCCAGTTCCTTGCGCTCGCCGGCCTGAATCTGGTCGAACAGGTTCTCCAGCGAGACCTTCTGCACCGGGGAGGCGGATTTGAGTTTTTCCTCGGACTTGCGCTGTTCCACCAATTCACGGGCCATGCGCTCGTCGGCCACCACATTAAAGGTACAGCCGGCGGAAGGAGCTTCGCTCAGTCCGGCGATCTCCACGGGGACGGAGGGGCCTGCGTTGTCCAGCCGCTGACCGCGGGAGCTGGTCATCGTGCGCACATGGCCGACGGAGGTGCCGGCGATGATAATATCGCCCTGATGCAGGGTGCCGTTTTGAACCAGCAGCGTGGCCACGGGGCCACGGCCCTTGTCCAGCCGGGCCTCAATCACGGTGCCGGAGGCGGCACGGTTGGGATTGGCTTTGAGCTCTCCCATCTCGGCGGTCAGGGTGACCATTTCCAGCAGCTTGTCAATGCCGATGTTCTTCTTGGCGGAAATGGGACAGCAGATGGTTTCTCCGCCCCAGTCGTCGGGCACCAGGCCGTACTCGGTGAGCTGCTGCTTTACTCTATCGGGATTGGCGTCCGGCTTATCGATTTTATTGATCGCCACAATAATGGGAATTTTGGCGGCTTTGGCATGGTTGATGGACTCCACGGTCTGGGGCATGATGCCGTCTTCCGCCGCTACCACCAGGATAGCGATGTCGGTGACCATGGCGCCGCGGGCACGCATGGAGGTGAAGGCCTCGTGGCCCGGAGTATCCAAGAAGGTGATTGGCTTGCCGTTGATCTGCACCTGATAGGCGCCGATGTGCTGGGTAATACCGCCGGCTTCGCCCTCGGCCACATTGGCGTTGCGGATGGTGTCCAGCAAAGAGGTCTTGCCGTGATCGACGTGGCCCATGACCACAACCACCGGCGCGCGGGGGACAAGATCCTTCTCTGCATCCTCATGGTCGTCGATCAACTGCTCTTCAATGGTGATGGTGACCTCATGCTCCACCTTGCAGTTGAACTCTAGAGCCACCAGTGCGGCGGTGTCGAAGTCGATGATCTGGGGCAGGGAGGCCAGAATGCCGTTTTTCATCAGCACCTTGACGACCTCGGCACCCGTCTTTTTCATGCGAGAAGCCAGCTCGCCTACGGAGATCTCGTCGGGGATAGAGACCTTGAGAGGGGCCTTTTTGGCAATTTCCAACTGCAGGCGGCGGAGCTTTTCCTGCTCGTCCTGCCGACGCTTGTTGGAGAAGGTCATGCCGCCTTTGGTATTGCTCCGGCCTGTATTACGGAACTTCTCTTTGTTGCCGGGCTGCTGCATCCGGCGGGCCTTGTCGGGGGCCATCTGTTCCAGCCGCTCGTCATACTTGGCCAGGTTCACATCGCCGCCCTTGCGGGTATCCACGACCTTTTTCTGTGGTACGCGGGAGGTGGAGTGCCCGGGTTGCTGTGCGGCAGACTGCTGAGAAGCCGGCTGCTGCGGTACAGCGGGTCTTTGCATGGGTCGGTTTCCCTGAACCGGCTGCTGTGCGGGGCGGGGAGAGGCGGCGGACTGCTGGGCGGCGCGCTGCACGGTGCCCTGTCCCTGTGCAGGCTGCTGTGCCGGGCGGGTAGCCTGCACCGATGCTTTAGGGGTTCCGGAAGCCGGAGCAGCCGGCTTGGGCTCCGGAGCGGTTTCAGAAAAGATCACCTGAATACCGGAGACCTGATTGTGTTGGGTCAAATACTCCAGTACCAGGGACAGTTCCTCGTCGGTAAGGGCCTGCATATGATTTTTCGGGGCCGTGGCATACTTTGCCAGGATTTCCGAAATGTCCTTGTTGCTCAGGCCAAAATCCTTGGCCAGTTCGTGAACTCTGTATTTATTGACTGCGCTGCTCAAATAAAGCCACCTCCATGTTACGCGTTCGGTACAAAACCCCGCTTTTTCCGAGAGAGCGGGCGGCGAGTGTTTGGACAGGACGCCGGGCCTGTATGGGTGTTGAATCAGGATTCCTTTTTACGAAAAGAGCCCTTGCCCCGCTTGACGGGACGGCTGTGAAGATAAGGATTTGCCGGTTTCCCGGTTCCGTGGGGGCGTCCGCCCTGACGGGGACCCGCCGGTGTGCGGTCGCTGTGCGGGGGATGGGAAGATGTGCCTTGTGGAGACTTCCCGAAGGATGCCCGGGGGCCTTTTCCTGAAGACCGTCCCGGCGTTTTCCCAAAAGGCTGATCCGTCTTTTTCTGAAAAGGCCGGGCAGATGTTTTTCGGACGGTACGGTCGCTTTCCTTGCGGTCACTCTCTTTCCGGACAGGCCGGCCTGTTCTTTTTTCGGGCGCTTGCTGCGCTGCATTGCCGGAGCCGCGTCTGACGCGTCCGTTTCCTGCACGAGGAGCGGATTTCGGTGGGACAGGCTCCGGAGGAGCTGCGGGACGACGCTTCCCCTGACGGAGATTTTTTTCATGGACGGTCAGCTCTTCTTTGCGCTCGGCCGCGCGCTGGGCCTTGAGCGTCAACCGCTCCGCCGCCTCCTTATATGTGTCCGGATCACTTTGTGCCAGCCGGCCCACAATGGAAGCGGCAAAACCGATATCCGTTACCGCTATGACGGCACAGGAGGTGCGCCCTACGGCGCGGCCCAGCTGCTCTTTGGAGAACGGCAGACGCAGCCACAGGCACTGGCCTGCTTCTGCAAAGTGGGCGGCGCGGCGGACGGTATTCTCGGCTGCGTCGGCAGCCAGGAAGATCACCCGGGCATCTCTTGCGCGGGCTATGGCTTCCACCGGCTCCTCGCCCACGGCCAGCATACCGGCACGTTTGCAAAGACCCAGTGTGGACAGCAGTTCACTGTGCATCGTTTCCTCCCAACTGGCGCTCCATAGCGTCGTATACCTCCGGGGGGATCTGCGTTTCAAAAGCCCGTTCCAGTGCGCGGGATTTCCGGGCTTTGCGCAGACATTCCACATCGGGACACACATAGGCGCCACGACCGGGCTTGCGGCCCACGTTATCCAGAGAAATGACGCCCTCCGGAGATTTAACAATCCGAACCAGGGCGCGCTTGTCTTTCATCTCACGGCAGCCGACACACTGCCGCTGGGGAATCTTTTTTACCTTTGGCATTGCCTCGGCCCTCCTGCTGCGTTATTCCTCGGGGAGTTCCGCCAGATCATCCTCGGCGGGTTCCGGCTCATGATAGCTCTCCGGCTTAATGTCGATCTTGAATCCTGTAAGGCGCGCGGCCAGACGGGCGTTCTGACCTTCCTTGCCGATGGCCAGAGACAGCTGATCGTCCGGGACAATGACACGGCAGGCCTTGCCCTCGTCGGCCATCCATACGTCGATTACATCGGCCGGCGCCAAAGCAGCGGCAATGAACGCGGCGGGCTCTTCGCTGTACTTGATGATGTCGATTTTCTCACCGCGCAGTTCGGCCACGATGTTCTCCACGCGCTGACCCTTGGGGCCTACGCAAGCGCCGATGGGGTCTACGTTCTCGTCGTTGGACCATACGGCCATCTTGGTGCGGCTTCCGGCCTCGCGGGCGATGGAGCGAACCTCCACCGTGCCGTCGTAAATCTCGGGGACTTCCAGCTCGAACAGGCGCTTCACCAGACCCGGGTGGGTCCGGGATATGAGAATCTGGGGGCCGCGGGTGGTGCGGCGGACTTCCACCACAAAGACCTTCACATGCATGCCTTCCACCAGCTCCTCGCCGGGAACCTGCTCGCCGGACATCAGCAGCGCTTCTGTGGACTCGTTGCCGGTGCCGATGCGCAGGGATACGTTTCCGTTGCGGGGATCGATGCGGGTGACCACACCGGTGAGGATCTCATGCTGCTTGGAATTGAATTCGTCATAGATCATGCCGCGCTCGGCTTCCCGCAGACCCTGAATGATGACCTGCTTGCCGTTGCCGGCGGCGATGCGGCCAAATTCCGTGCTGTCCACGGGGATGTTCACCACGTCGCCGATCACGTATCTGGCGGAGATCTTTTTTGCGTCCTCCAGGGGGATTTCGTTGAAGGGGTCCACATAGTCCTCTTCGTCCACCACGTTTTTCTGGACGAACATCTTCAGGGCCTGATGTTCTTTATCGACCTCCACGATGACGTTCTCCACTTCATCGTGGTCACGCTTATAGGCGGTGGTCAGGGCCTGCACAATTTTATCCAGCATGAAGGTCTGGGGAATGTTGCGCTCTTTTTCAATTGCTGCCAAAGCCGCAAAAATCTCCGCCACATTCATGCCAACAGGCTCTTTTTGCTTTTTGCCTCTCATAGCTCCTTACTCCTTTGTCATATGATACGTCTTTTTTCAACGAAATATTGCTCAGAATTCCACACGGAGGCGAACCAGTGCCACATCCGATTTCTCAAAGGTCAGGTCGTCTTTTCCAACCGTGACGGTTACGGCGCCGCTCTGGGCATCATAGCCCTTGAGCACACCGGAAAATTCCTTGTACCCGTCCTGGCTGCGGTAAAGCCGGACTGCCACGGGAGCGCCCATGAATCTTTCAAAATCACCGGGGCGCTTGAGCGGCCGCTCGGCGCCGGCGGAACCTACTTCCAGCGTATAGCTTCCCTCAATGGGGTCGGCCGCATCCAAAAGATCGGACAGTTTCCGGGATATCGCTTCGCAGTCCAGAATGTCCACGCCGCCCTCTTTATCCAACAAAACGCGCAGATACCAGGTGCCGGCTTCTTTGACATACTCCACATCCCAAAGGGTGCAGCCCTGCTCGGTGACGACGGGAGCGGCCAGCTCGGCGGTCAGTTCCGTAATCTTTTTCAAAGGAATGCCTCCATAAAATGACAAGATCTGGCAGTTTTGACCTTTTGAAAATGGCCAATAAAAAGAGCGGACCCAAGGTCCACTCCGCAAACTGTCACTACTAACATACATACTATATCATGGGCAGGGGGAAAAAGCAAGCACTTTCTCAGCTTTTTCAAAGCCGCAGCCGTGCGGCGCGCTCCCGGAACAGGAGCGTGCCGCGCGTTGAAAACAAGGACGGTATTATCCCCGGCGGAGCTTGCCAAGCACACACGCGGCCAGAAATACCAGCAGGTTTGCCGCAACCACTGTGGCGCCCACGGGCGTGGATCGGACGAAGGACACCGTCAGACCCGCGCAGAAGCAGAGT